>JBFMBJ010000012.1:0-16670 GCA_040755235.1 Candidatus Omnitrophota bacterium | reverse complement strand
ACTAAAATCGATACCCTCGAAAAACTCGCCAAAGCATTCAATATCAGCGTTTCTAAACTTGTAGATTTTAAATAATATCTTATCTTTAATTATTACTTTTTTAAACAAGGTTTAAGGAAATCTTTGTCTAAAGGAATAAACTTATCACAAGCGGTGCGGATATGATAACCTTTACCATCACTAAAATTTGCATTCTCTATATGTTTGCCCATATCTTTAACGCCTTTTACAGCAGATACAAAATCGCCATCGCCAGTTACTATGATGGCTGTATCGTAAGCATTGTTATAAGCCAACCTCAACATATCTGTAGCCAAATCAATATCAACTCCCTTTTCTACATAGGTAACGATAACTTCTCCCCATTTATCAAGTATCTCTTTAGCAGTTTTCTCTCCAAAGGTCTCCGTGAGTTCTTGTTTATTAGCCTTAATTGTCCTTTTCTCAAGTCTACCTAATTTTACTTCAAAATAAGGAACGGTCTTTAGACTGTCAAAGAATCTTTGTTGGTCTTTGTAAGTCTTAGGAAGAGCCTCTTGATTGACTGGAGCGTTATAGTAATAAGTCCTTATGAGTTCTCTCTCACTCTTACAAAGCAATTGAGCAAATTTTTCAAAGTCTACTTTTGTATTACCTATACAATTCTTAAGCCCATGATAAAAATTACTACCATCAATAAAAATAGCCACTCTCGTCTTTTTAATCTCTGTCATAAAACCTCCTTAAAATAAAAACAGAGGGTTGAACGAGCAACCCTCTGGAGTTAATAACCCATTCTTGTAAAACAAGAATGGGGAGTTAATTGTTTTTATTTTAGCAAAATTAATGAGCACTGTCAAGTTTTTTCTTTCTCTCTACTTAAAGTATAACACATTCTTTTTATGAATTCAACGCTGTAACTCATATATAGAGCATATTAGTCAACTTCAAAACGAGTAGCGTAAATTTTGCAGGGTTTAGAATTAATGTAGACTGGCCTAGGGGAGATATACCTAGTGTCCAAAAAGTGTCCACTTGATATTAAAAAACCTTAAAGAATCCAAAAGAACCTTAAATTAAAAAATCTCCGTAAGTTATTAATGAAGATTGTAGTTACAATAATTTCAAGGGGTTACGAAAAATTATCTGAATGGTTTAAGAGTGTCCTGCTCTGCCAATTGAGCTAATGGCCCTTAAGTTACAACTGGTTTATTTTTAGAAATACTATCTTATTGAAAATCAATTATACCTATATTTTTTAAGACTGTAAAGAATGGGTTTATTTATAAAATAACTATCAAATATTTTTAATCATTTTTAGTTAGCGAGATATTCTATACACACCGTACTAATTAGTAGTGTGCCAAAAAATAAAATAATAATAAAAAATATACTTATTAAAATAATTAATTTTTTCCATTGCCTTTTCCTTTATATGATTAATCTATGAGCTCAAAAATTATTTAAAATTTATAAGTAGCATTGAAAGTCATTGCTGTTTCATCAACGAATCTGCCTTCTAAATTAATCTGCCAGTGATCACCGATATTACAATCTAAACCAATAAAAGGACCAATATGGTGTTTAGATTTATATTTCTGAATGTAACCAGTAGTAGATACATCCGTAAACACGATTCCCATTCCATTATTAAAATCTTTTGCACCTATTTGAGATTCATCTCTTATCCGCAAATCAGAATATTTAACACCTAAATAAGGAATAAATTTGCCTATTTTTTTGGCAATATAGGATGCGACATACCACTCTCGAATAGTTAGAACACCATCCCATACTTCATCACCACCAATGACTTGTCCTCCCAGAGGACCTCCACTCATTAAACCAAATCTAGTTGCCACATAATCATGTTTCTGTTTTAAATATTGTAAGTTTAGGCCTAATATCCAATCGTAGGATAAATTATGGTTCAATTTAAGTCCACCACCATAAACAAAACCCTCATCTATTTTATAATCAAAACTACCTGTCATATTTACTACATCTACAGTCCAAGGAACACGCGCTGGATCTGTTGTAGATAAAGTCCCCCTGTAAGATTGTTCTTTTATTTTTACATCAGCAATTCCTAATTTAACAAATATACTTAAATTACTAAATATAGCATACTTTATCTTCGCGGTTACTCGGTACATCTTATCGATTTCTGATTCATCCATAACGGCTTGTGGATTAAGATAGTTAATGGTGTTAGGAGCTAACAATATCTGGTCCTTTGACCATGATTCTGTCTTCATTTCTCTTTTAAATACATAATCATTATCTACGCTGATACTAAATCTTTTCGGATCTAAAAGCCCTTTTATCCTGGCAGGATCTTTTTTAGAAAGAATGGTTTCTGTACCACTAATGCTTGCGGCAGAGGAAATTATCGGAATAATTAAAATAAAGGCTAAAACTAAAAGTATTGATTTTTTCATACTTACTCCTTTTTTATCATTTATTCTGGAATAGTTTCTTCTGCTAATTTTTCTAAAATCGTTTTATTAGTTTTATAATTGATACAAACAAAATTAATCGCATGACTATACCCCAATGGTGTTTTAAGATGATTCCTTAAAAAAGCATTTCTTTTTCTGCTTAAATAATGAATAAAACCTGCAAAACTTTTTGCCCAAGTATTATTTTTTGATTTTAACCATCTTGATGCTTTATTAAACATCGCAATTTGTCCCCAGCCAGTTATTTTTGTAATTTTAAAAGAATTAAGCTCTAAAAAATTCTTAAAATTATTTACTGTGAATAATCCCGGATAAATGTAAGGGTGTAACATCTTGGGATTAGGGATGCTGGTAATAAATAATCCTTTGTCTTTTAAGACTCTGTTTATTTCACATAGGCAATGATATGGATTTTCTAGGTGTTCCATTACCTCTAAACACAGGACAATATCAAAATTACTATCTGGGTAAGGAAATTTTTCTCTACTTATATCTATACTACTACACGCAACTCCTTTTTCTCGGCAAGCAAGTTGCCCTGTTTCTGAAGCCTCTATGCCAAAAACTTTATTATTTTTATCTTGTAACATCTTTAAAAGCGAGCCTTCGCCAGAGCCCACGTCTAAAATACACTTATCTTCTATATTTTTTAATAAAACATTGTTTATCCACAAAAATCGTTCATCTCCGCCAATAGGCGAATGTAGATTTTTATAATATTGACTATAAATCTTTTTGGTTAAGTTGGAATTCTCCATAATTATAGAATTTGGCGCGCCCGGGGTGAATCGAACACCCAACCTACTGGTTCGAAGCCAGCCACTCTATCCGATTGAGCTACGGGCGCGTCACTACTAGTGCAAAGTGCAAATCGAAAAACGCAAAGTTTTAAAAAATTTTAAGTTTTGCACTTTAACTTTTCGCTTTAGACTTTTAATTTTGCGCTTATGCTATATTATCTCACAATTTTTACCAAAAATCTGCTTGATTTTTAGTAAAGTTTTTTTGCTGGGCGGTTTTATATTTGGCTCTGTGGTTGAGCGAACTGGAGTATTAAGTTGAATTTTATCTGGGTTTATTTTATCGGTTATTTCTTTAAATTTTTTAATATCACTAATTTTATCATTAATGCCCTTAACGAGCATTATTTCTAAATAAATTTTTCCTTTAAATTCTTTTCTTAAATCAATAAGGCCGGTTATAATTTTATTTAACACTATATTTTTTGAAGGGCGATTAATTTTATCAAAAGTATTTTTTTTAGTAGCGTTTAAAGATGGAACAATTAAATCGACTCCTAAAATTTCACTGCGCAATTTTTTAGAACCGATTAAAGAAGCATTGGTAATGAGGGCTAATGGTGTATGGGTGAGCTTTTTAATTTCCTTAATTAGCTTTTTGATATTTAAATTAAGCGTAGGTTCGCCAAACCCAGAAAGCGTAATATAATTCAATTTATCTCTAGAATTTTTAAGGAACTCTTTTAATTCTTCTAAAATATCTTTGATTTTAATATATTCTTGGCGTTTATTAACTTTAAGCGTGGTTCTTCCTAATTGACAATAAAGACAATCAAAATTACAAAACTTGTAAGGTGTCAGTGATAAACCTAAAGAGAAACCAAGGCGTCTTGAACAAACTGGTCCATATAGATATTTCATAAATTTAATATGTAAACAAAAAGGGATAGTCTCCTATCCCTTTATTTATTATAAAATTTTATTTTAAAAATTAACCTAATCTACACAAAGTATAGAATTCTGTGTACCAAAGGAGTTTGTTACGCAATTACAATTATTGGGGTCGGTCTGCCAATGGCCGTCAACAAAAAATTTATATTCATATCTTCCGGGCTCTAATTTAATCATTGCCTTCCAATTGCCCTTAGTATCTTTCTTTGCTCTTAATAAATTGGTTGACCATTTATTAAAGCTGCCACCCACAGATACTTTTTTTGCATTCGGCGCATAAAGTTGAAAAACTATTTCTTTTTTTGTCATTGTCGCTAATTTCGGCATTGTTGTCAACCCTCCTTTCTTATTATATTAATTTAATCCTGAAATGCCTTTCTGTCAAGGATTTTTGATAAACATAGATTCACAAATTTTTTAAAAAAGATTACACAGATTTATTTAAAATTTTAGACTACAATAATACAAACATTACTTTTATTAGCTAACTCAATAGCTTTTTCTTTATCAAGCACTAATGTTTTCTCTGCTTCGATTGCTAAACAAGAAGCTTTTGTTTTTATAAGATTCTCTATAGTGCGTAATCCCACAACTGGAATATCAAAACGCATATCTTGATTGGGCTTACTGACTTTTACTACTACCACACCTGGCCCCGCAAATCTTGCACTTCGCTTAATAGTATTATCGGTCCCTTCTATAGCTTCAACAGCCACAATTGACTTTTGTTTCACGCAAACCACTTGCCCTATGTCTAAATGCCCAATTGCCTTTGCTGCTTGGAATCCTAACTCGATATCTTCCCATTCATCTTTAGTGGGCGATCTCTCAGTCAAAACTCCTTTTTTAGGTAAATAATCTTTCAAAAAGGTAGTTGAATCAATTAATTCTAAATTTTTTTCTTTTAACATATCCGCCAAAGCCCCAAAAATTGTATCGGCCTTACAGTTTTTAATTCTATTAAATAATGTAACTATTCGGGGATCATTTATAACGCTTTTCTTAAATAAATTCCCTGGACTTACCTGACCTGCCATAACTACTTTTTTAATATTTTCTTTTTGGAAAATATTAAAAATTTCTTCAAAATTACGTACATCAACCAAATAAAATTTATCTACATAATTTTTTAGAATCCCAGATGTATCATGCTTAATACCAACACTTATAACCTGCGTTTGATTTTTTCTAGCCTCTTGGGCAAATAAGATGGGAAAGCGACCATTTCCGGCAATTAAACCAATACGTTGCATTTTTTTATTTAGAAATTCCGCGTTTAGAATTTTTGATAAATTCTACCAAGTGTTTTATTTCGGCATGATTTGGCAGTTCTTTTTGAATTTTTTCTACAGCGCTTGAAATAAGTAGGCCAGATTGAAAAATAATTCGATATGCCTTTCGTAAATCTTTAATCGCTTCTTCTTTAATATTTGCTCGCTTAAGGCCTATGAGATTAAGTCCAAAAATTTTTGCTGGATGCCCGTCACTAGTTGCATAAGGAGGTATATCTTGTGTTACCTTGGAACAGCCGCCAGTTATCGACAGAGTACCAATTCTGCAAAATTGATGAATTGCAGTTAGTCCACCAACAACAACCCTGTCTTCTAAAGTAACACTCCCGGCTAATGTCGCATTATTAGCTAAAATACAATCACTTCCTACTACGCAATCATGAGCAATATGTGCATAAGCCATGAGCAAATTATTATTGCCGACTACTGTTTTGCCTGATTCATGCGTACCGCGGTTAAGCGTAGCGTATTCGCGAATAGTATTATTATCACCAATAATTAAAGTTGTTTCTTCGTCTTTATATTTTAAATCTTGCGGAGCTGAACCAATAATAGCGCCAGTAAATATTTTACAATTTTTGCCGATAGTTGTTGGCCCTTCTAAAACACAAAAACTGCCTATCTTAGTTCCTGCCCCAACATTTACTTTTGCGCCAATTATAGAATAAGGACCAACTTCGACATTGCTATCTAAATTCGCTTCTTTAGAAATTACACTGGTAGAATGAATTTTCATGTGTACTCCACTAAAGCAAACATCAAATCTGCTTCGGTTACTAATTTACCATCTACAAAGGCCTTTCCACAAACACGGCCTGTTTTAGATTTTATTTTATCTACCTGTACCTCAAAAACCAATTGATCACCGGGTACAACAGTTTTGCGAAATTTTACATTATCAATTGCTAAAAAATAAGCTAACTTACCTCTATTTTCTTCTGGAGAAAGCATCATCACGCCACCCACCTGAGCCAGCGCTTCTATAATTAAAACACCCGGCATAACCGGTTTACCCGGAAAATGCCCGGTAAAAAAATTATCGTTAATCGTAACATTTTTTATCCCTACTGCGCGTTTTCCTTTTTCTAAGGATATAATTTTATCAACTAATAAAAATGGATATCGATGCGGCAAAATTTTCATAATCATTTGCGCATCTAACTCCTGCCCCTGGGGTAAACAACCTGCGCCAATTCCACCTAATTGCATGCGTTCTCTTTGCTGTTGAATTTTTCTAATAAGATTAAGATTTAAAACATGTCCGCTTCTTAAAGCAATAATATGCGCTTTTAAAGGTAGGTCAAATAAATATAAATCTCCTATTAAGTCAAGAATCTTATGGCGCACAAATTCATTTGGAAAGCGTAGTTTATTCTTGATTATGCCATTTTTGCCTACCACTAAAGTATTTTCGTAATTGGCACCCTTACCCAACCCTTTATCGCGTAAGGTCTGCGACTCTTCTTCTAAACAAAAAGTGCGCGCAGGAGCAATTTCTTTCTTAAAACTTTCTGGATTAATAGAAATATCTAAGTATTGTGCACTCAATAGAGGATGATTATAATTGAGGGTATAAGAAATACGAAATTCATCTGCTGGAACAGCGATAATCATCGCTCCATCTTCTTCGACATATACAACTTCGCGAACATGATAATATTTACGTTCTTCTTTTTGTTCTTCTAAGCCAACTTTTTCAAAAAGTTCTAAAAAGTTAATTGCGCTTCCGTCTAAACCGGGGATTTCATTACCGTTAATTTCGATTAATAAATTATCGATACTTAAGCCATTTAATACTGACATCAGATGTTCGACGGTATGAATTTCTACATTATCGATGCCGATAGAAGTGCGTCGCGGGCTTTTGGTTGGGATTAATAAATTATGGAAATTAATTTTGATTGGCGCATGCCCTGGTAAATCTGTACGTAAAAAATTTATTCCTGTATTAGGAATAGCAGGCTTAAATTTAACTTTTATTTTATTGCCGGTATGTAACCCAATACCTTCAATGCTTACTTCTTTTTTTATTGTGTGTTGTGGATTTATCATTCGATATTTTATTTTCCAATTTTTCTATTTTATTTTTTAGTTCATCTACTTTTTTATAAAGGCGCGGAAGATTTTGTACTAAGGCATTAACTTCTTTAGCTGTCTCATGTGGCTTTGCAGGATAGCCTGAAACTTTTGTGTTTGCCGGGACTGATTTTGTCACCCCTGCTTGAGCCATTACTATGGCATTATCGCCGATATTAATATGGCCAACCAAACCGGCCTGCCCAGCTAAGATTACACCGTTACCAATAACGGTACTGCCAGAAATACCTGCCTGGGCAACAATAATCGAATTTTCTCCCACCACCACATTATGAGCAATTTGAACTAAATTATCTATTTTTGTACCTTTGCCAATAATAGTTTTATCAAATCTAGCTCTATCTATAGTTACATTTGCGCCAATTTCTACATCGTCTTGTATTTCTACTGTACCAATTTGTGGAATTTTATGATGCATCCCTTTTATGGTAGCAAAACCAAAACCATCAGAACCCACAACCGTCCCGCTGTGAATAATCACACGCTCGCCAATGCTTACTCTTTCCCGAATAGAAACATTTGGGTAAATTAAACTATCCTTACCAATTGTAGCATGATATCCAATATAACAACTAGGATAGATAATTGTCTTATCTCCAATAGAAACACTATCTTCTATTACCACATAAGCACCAATGGCTATTTCTCTACCCAATTTTACATCCTTACCTAAAATTACTGTGGGATGAATTCCTACTGGGTGCTTGCTATGATTGGGGCTAACCAAAGAAAGTAATTTTGCGAATGCTAAAGAAGGATTTTCGGTACGAATGATTGGCTTAGAGCTTTTTACGACATCGCGAGAGGTAATAATTGCAGAGGCATGTGTCTGGTCTATTAAGGGGATATACCTTGGGTTGGCCACAAAAGTAATATCCCCTTCTTTCGCTTCTTTTATACCACAAACACCCTTGATAACTGTATCGGCATTGCCAATAACCTCTCCATCAATAAGCTTAGCTATCTCTCTTAGTGTTTTTTGCATATTCTCGAGTTGTTCAAGGTCTATGCGTGGTAATTAGTTATCTATTTTTTGTCGTACCGGAAGAACCACCCTGTTCTAGTTGAGCCGAGACTTTACTGGTAATATCCAAGGCTTTATCTGCATATACGAAAACTCGATCATTAAATACAATGGTATAGCCTTCTTTTTGAGCTATTTTTGTTACCGTAGATTCTATATCTTTTAAAACTTCTTTTAGTTTTTCATCTCTTTCCTCAAGAAGTATCTTTGATTTTTCACGTTTAAAATCCTCAAAAGCTCTGGCCTTATCTTCAAGCTCAGATCTTTTTTTGTCTTTTTCCTTATCGCTCAACGTACTATAATCTGCCTGAAGTTTTTTAATCTCATCTAATTTTTTATTTGCTTCTGCTTCAAAAGAATCTTGTTTCGTTTGAAGAGCTTTATCAAAATCTTTTGTTTTTTTGTAATCACTGAAAAGCTTTTCTAAATCAACCGAAGCCATTTTCTCTGCTGCAAAAAGCTTGCCTTGAAAAACAAACCCAAGAGCAAATAACAATACTACTAAATAAGCTATTTTTTTCATATTTCCCTTCCTCCTTTTTTGTTCTTTTTTTATTTTAAAAACCTCTGGACATACTCCAGTGGAATCTACCTGTGGTCTTTTTACCGCGGCCAGGTTCTTTATCAAATGGAAAACCGTAATCTAGTCTTATCGGACCAATAGGTGTTTTAATACGCAGCCCCAAACCAATACTTGATTTAAAACTGTCACCGAAATCACTCTCTTTCTCCCAAGCATTACCGATATCACAAAACACCGCGGCTTTTATCATATCTTCTATGACCGGGTAGGTGTATTCAATGTTACCAACCATCATTGATTCACCACCAAGGCTATCTTTTGATATGGGATCAATTGGGCCAAGGCTTCTTTCATGATAACCACGCACGGTATTTGATCCTCCCACAAAAAACCGTTCATAGATAGGCACAGAGTCCGAATCTCCAAAGGCACTAGTAAAACCAAATTGCAATCTAAACTCTAAAACCGAGTCTCTCCATAATGGAAAATCCTGGCTTCCTTTGGTGATGAATTTAGTAAAATCTTTATCTCCGCCGAATGGTCCTCCAGCTATTTCTACGGATTGGCCCACTAGATGTCCTTTAGTAGGACTGGTAGTATTATCGCGGGTATCGTGAGCAAGACTGAAACTCATACTGCTAATAGTATTTTTTCCTGATTCGCTTAATAAAAACGAACTTGCATCACTTGTGATTTTTGATATCTTTACTTGCTCTAAGCGGTACATAGTTAACCCACTGAGATAATCTGTAAATCTTTTGCCCAAACGTAAATCACCACCGGTGCGTTGTTCTTCATAGCCAAAGCCTATATCAGTTGAACGCTCATGAACACTCCTAAAAATATCAAAACCAAAGGACACCGGATAATCAAACAACCAAGGTTCTGTAAAACTCAATAACAACTCATTGCTGACTTGTCCGAATTCAGCACGCACCCTTAAATCTTGGCCATCACCAGTAAAATATGGCCAGTTACGCCAATCAAAATTACGTTGTGCAACTTCCACAAAACCTACGAATTTATCAACCGAACTATATCCTCCGCCCAAGCTAAATTCTCCGGTCTTTGATTCTTTTACATCAACAATTAAATTTCTTTTATCAGGATCTGAAAGATCATCTGGTGGCTCAATGTCATAATTAATTTCTTCGAAATAATCTAAATCTTTAAGACGATCCTTGCTGCGCTTAAGCTTCTCACCGTCAAAACGATCTCCTGGCCGAATGCGTAATTCTCTCCTAATCACAATATCTTTTGTCCGAATATTACCTCTAATTTTAACTTTATCTACATAGGCAACATCGTTTTCGGTAATATTATAAGTAACATCTATTTTTCCGGTATCTGGATTGAGGATGGCCAATTCCTTAACTTGAGCAAAGATATATCCCTTTTCAAAATAAAGCGCTTGAATTGCACGAATATCATCCTGCATTAATTCCTGAGCATAAACTTTCCCCGGAAGAATTTTTGTAATTTTTTTCTTAATCTGCTGGAGTTTTATAAAAGAATTACCTTCTATATTAAAGGTCCCGACATAGTATTTTCTGCCTTCTTCAATAAAAACAGTTACGTACAAACGTGCTTTTTTGGCATCAAAGTCTACTTCATAATTTGCCTTTACATCCATAAAACCTTGTTTACGATAAAAAGATTTTATACGTTCCATATCTTCTTCTATAACGTCATCATCTAAGAATCCGGGCCTAAAAATTATTAGTGCTTTTTTTGTCTTCATTACTTTTATAATCTTTCCCGCTTTTATAGAATTATTGCCTGTAATTTTTATAGAACGAATTTTAACGCGTCGGTTTTCTTTTATACTAATTTCAATGTCGATTGCATTGTTCTCTTTATCATAAGTCGTTTTATATTCTATCTGGGCTTCAGAAAATCCCTTCTTTTGATACATTCGTTTAATATTCTCTACGTCTTCTTTAACTAAGGCCTCATCAAAATACTGACCTTCTTTGGATTTCAAAGATTCTATAATCTTTTGCTGTTTAATAAAACGCGGCTTACCTAGAATTGTAACTTTCTGAATAAGTGGTTTTTCTGTTACATTAAAAATAACTTTTACGCCACCTTGATAATCTTCTAAATCAATAGTAATATCGCTAAAATATCCCAAGGCATAAAGTCTTTTTAAATCTTCACTAGCAACCATGCTTGAATAATTTTGATCTTTTCTGGTTTTGATTTTGGAGAGGATTACTTGGGTAGAGATGGCTTTATTGCCTTTTATTTCTACTAGTCTGACGGCCCTTTCTGACTCTTGCGACTCTAGAGAATTTTCTTGAGCAGAAACAAAACTGCAACAAATTCCTAGCGTTAGAAAAATATTTAAAATTAAAATCTTAATTTTCATTATTCTTTTAATTATACTGTAAACTCAACAAAAATCAATACTTTTATTCTTCAGCACGCATTAAATTTTCAAAGCGCGCGTATTCTTTAATAAACGATAGATTCATAGATCCTACTGGGCCGTTTCTTTGTTTGGCAATAATTACTTCAGCTATGCCCTTATTTTCTTGGGTAGGATTATAGTACTCTTCTCTCAAAAGTAAGGCTACCAAGTCAGCATCTTGTTCAATGGCTCCTGACTCACGTAAATCCGATAATTGCGGACGGTGGTCAAATCGCGATTCCACTGCACGCGAAAGCTGACTTATCGCAATTAAAGGAACTCTTAACTCACGAGCCAATTCTTTAAGAGAGCGCGAAATTTCCGAAATCTCCTGTTGACGATTTTCTATTCTATTAGTAGAACCACGCATTAATTGTAAGTAGTCCAAAACAACTAATTTTATATCATGGTGTGCCTTAAGCCGGCGAGCTTTTGCGCGTAATTCCATCACAGAAATTGCAGGCGTATCATCAATAAATATTGGCGCCTCAGATAATTTTCCTGCAGCCGCAGTTAACTTTGGCCAATCAGAGGTAGCTAAATAACCTGTCCTAACCTTGTGTGCATCGACTCTAGCATGTGAACAAAGCATGCGCTGTACAAGCTGTTCTTTTGACATTTCTAAGCTAAAAAAAGCAACGGGAATTTTTTCTACCACGCTAGCGTATTCTATAATTCCTAAGGCGAAAGCAGACTTACCCATTGAAGGCCTGCCTGCAATAACTATAAAATCCGAGGTATGTAACCCCGCAGTCTTAATATCAAAATCGGTAAAACCGGTAGGCACACCAGTAACATGTTGCTTCTTTTGATAAAGCTGATCTATAACTTCGATACTATCTTTTATAATTTCTCTTAAAGAAAATGTTCCAATTTTACTCTTCCGATCCCTTATTTCGAAAATTTTCTTTTCTGCATCATCTAAAATTTGACTAGCAGCACCATCTGATTCATAGGCATCGGAGATTATAAGAGTTGCACTATTAATCAAAGAACGTAAAATACTTTTTTCTTTAACAATACCTGCGTAATGTTCTATATTAGCTGAGGTAGGAACTGAATTAACTAAAGCTGTTAAATAACTAACCCCTCCTATCTCTTCTAAAATATTTTGTCTTTTTAATTCATCGGTTATAGTAATTAAATCAACTGCCTTATTGGCATTATAAAGATTAAGGATACTTACAAAAATCTTTCGATGGCTATCTTTATAAAAATTGTTTTCTTCCAAGCTTTCAATAGCTAGCCCAATGGATGCCTCATCCATTAACATCGAACCCAAAACAGCCATTTCTGCTTCGAGATTTTGTGGCGGAATTTTTTCTAAAATTGTCTCTGGCATAATTTATTTTTTTACTACCCAAACTTTTACTCTGGAGGATACTTCTGGATGCAGCTTAATGGGGATATCGTAAATACCAAGTTTTTTTATAGGTTCATTTAAAAGAATATTTTCTTTTTCAACATCTATGCCTTCGTCTTTTAATACACGCACTATCTCTTGAGCGCCAACTGAACCGTAAAGTTCCTCTTCTGCGTGCACTTCGCATTTAATTGTAAAAGAGAGCTTGGATATTTTTTGTGCCAAAACTTCTAACTCTTTTTTTTGTTTTTCTAAAAATACTTTTTTCTTTTCCTGATCTTGTTGTATTTTTTTTAAATTATGTGTTGTTGCTTCGACCGCCAAGCTATTGGGAAGAAGAAAATTGCGCGCAAAACCATCTTTTACTTTTATGACTGTCCCTTGTTTGCCTATCTTTTCTACATCTTTAAGTAAAATTACTTCCATACTAAAACCCTCTTTAAATTTTTTAAGGCAGTAGTGCTAAAAACCTTGCGCGCTTTACTGCCTCGGCAATCTTTCTCTGATGCTTAGCGCAATTTCCAGAAGATCGCCTCGAACTCATCTTTCCACGTTCGGTAATAAATCTTTCTAATCTTTTTACATCTTTATAATCAATCGGTGTAGATTTTTCATCTATGCAAAAACGACAGAATTTTTTTCTTACTGGTCCAGCTATATCTGATTTCTTTTTAGATTTAAAATCGTCTTTTTTTCTTTTGAATCTAGTTTCCTGTCTAATTATCGGTTTCATTACTAGATTTATCCTCCTCTTCTAACCATGAAAGATTGTCTACTGCCGGCTCTTGTCCGCTTGAAGCAGTTTCTTTTACTACTCCTGCACTAGATGTTTCTTTTTGAGATTGACCCGGAGCGCCTAAAAATTGTATTCGCTCAGCCCTAATTTCTAAGACATTACGCTTCTGCCCAGAGCTATCTTCCCAAGAACGTGACTGTAACCTTCCTTCTACAAAAATGGGTTTTCCTTTAGAAAGATATTGATTACAAGTCTCTGCCTGTTTATCCCATGCCACCACTGTCAGAAAACAAGCCTCATCTTTAAATTCACCATTTTTATCGCGAAAACGCCTATTCGTAGCCATTCTTAGATTTACCACAGCTGTTCCTTGCGGTGTGTAGCGTAATTCTGGATCTTTAGTAAGATTACCTATTAAAAATACTTTATTAAGGCTGGCCATTTAAGCTCCTTTTTAGGATTTAATAAACATTGTTCTTAAGATATTTTCATTAAGCCTATATATCTCTCTTAATTTAGAGATTGACAAAGAATCTATTTGAAAATTAACCAGATAATATATTCCTTCTTTAAATTTTTTTATAGGAAAAATCATTCTTCTTTTTTCTTGCCAAACACGTGACTCCAAAACGCTGCCTTGATTTTTAGTAATTGCTTCATTTATTTGGCTAAAAAGATTCTTATTTTGTTCTTCTGTTAAATCTGGACGTACAATAACCATTACCTCGTACTTATTTTGCATTCATCACCTCTTATTGAATTTATTCATTGCTGTTTCTATGCCTTCTTCTAACCACGCTAATGCGCACAACGCTGCCTTATCTATCGCAGACGTTATTTCTTTTTTTTCTTGCCGACTAAATTCCTCTAAAACAAATTCACTAAAATCCTCTGCGTGCCTAGGCCTTCCAATACCTATCTTTAGACGTGCAAATTCTTTTATCTTTAGGCTCTCTATTATTGAACTCAAGCCATTATGCCCGCCGGAACTTCCTTGTTTTTTTAATCTAATTTCTCCGGGTTCTAAATTTAGATCATCACAAATCACTAAGATGTCTTTAGCTGTTATTTTATATTTTTTTACCAAAGAACTTATTGCTCGACCAGCTAAATTCATAAAAGTATCTGGTTTCGCTAAAATAAATTTTTCTTCTAAAATTTTTCCTTGCGCTAAATAACTCTGCGTGAGGGAATCTTTTCTAAAATCTAAATCTATTTTTTTTGCAACTAAATCAATTGCCTGAAAGCCAACGTTGTGTCTTGTATTTTTATATCTTAATCCGGGATTGCCTAACCCTGCAATCAGTTTCACAACTTTATTTTTTCTCTTCTTTTGCGCCGGGCGCAGCAGCACCCTTAGCAGGTTTTTCTTCTTTTTTCGCTTCCTCGCCAGATGCAGCTTCTTCTTTCTTCTTTTCTTTAATTACTTCTGGCTCAGTGGCTGCAGCAGTTTCAACGCCAGGTACTAACTCTTCAACCTTTTCTGGCGGTGCTACCGTAAATATGATTGCTTCTGTATCTTGTAACACTTTTAGGCCTTCTGGTAACTTAATATCTTTTATATGAATAGAATCACCTATTTTTAGATTTGAGATATCTATTTCGATATTATGTGGAATTTGCGTAGGAAGACACTCAACTTCTAATTCCCACATAATATGATTTAATACACCTCCGTCTTGTTTTACGCCAATTGCTTCGCCAATCGCGGCCAAAGGAACTTTAACATGAATTGCCTTGGTTAGAGAAACGTGGTGAAAATCAATATGTACAATGTTGCCCTTTAAAGGATCATGTTGAATTTCTTTAATCAAAACTGAAAGCGGTTTTTTTCTTTTGTCGTTTTCGATTTTTAAATTAATAATTGTATTTTCTAAGTGTTTTTCATGCATTAGGCGAATCAAATCCTTGGTAGGAATTTTAATTGATTCTGGCTTCATTCCTTGACCGTAAACTACAGCTGGAATAAAACCACTTTTACGCAATTTTGACACCTCACTAGTTTTTGTTTCTTCTCTAGGTTGAACTTCTAAAATTATTTCTTCCATATATCCTCGCTTCGCTCGGAAGAAAACAGATTACCGAGTACCGGCTACAATCTGTTCTCTGTACTCTGTCATCCGTTCTCTAATTATGTTTAATCGAATAAACAACTAACTGACTCTTCCTGATGAATTCTTTTAATTGCTTCACCCAAAAGTGGTGCCACTGTTAAGACTTTTATTTTGGGATGTTTTTTATGGTCATCTAAAGGAATGCTGTCGGTAATCACGAGCTCCTTTAGAGCGGAACATTTTTCAATATTTTCTATAGCTGGGCCAGAAAGAACTCCGTGGCTAACAGCAGCATAAATAACCCTTGCGCCCATTTTCTTTAAAAAATTTACCGCCTCTATTACAGAGTTTCCTGTAGCAATTAAATCATCTACGATCACACAATCCGCATCTTTTACTTCTCCCAAAAGATTCATTACCTCTGTTTTTTCCGGGCTGATACGGCGTTTATCAACAATAGTTAAGCCAGCGGATAGCCTCTTGGCATAAGCACGCGCTGTTTTAATACCTCCGACATCTGGTGAAACAATAACTAAATTTTTTAAATTTAAGCTTTTTATATACTCGCAACAAACACCATTTGCAAAAAGATGATCCACTGGAATATCAAAAAATCCCTGAATTTGCCCGGCATGTAAATCCATAGTTAAAATTCTTGAAGCACCCGCAATAGTAAGTAGATTCGCAACTAACTTTGCTGTGATGGGAACGCGTGGTTGATCTTTTCTGTCCTGACGCGCATAACCATAATAAGGAATAACTGCGGTTATTCTTTTACAAGAAGCTCTCTTCAAAGCATCAATTAAAATCAAAAGCTCCATCAGGTTATCGTTTGTAGGAGGACAAGTTGGCTGAATTATAAAAACATCTTTGCCGCGCACATTCTCATTAATCTTTACGCGGATTTCTCCTTCACTAAAACTACCCACCAAGGCATCGCCCAACTTTACACCTAAATATCCACAAATACTTTTTGTTAAATCGGGATTTGCGTTTCCACTAAAAATAGCTAATTTATCTAACATTGATAAATCTC
>JBFMBJ010000011.1:0-16932 GCA_040755235.1 Candidatus Omnitrophota bacterium | reverse complement strand
AATTCTTGAGAAAATTCATATTCTTGAATATCGGTCTGACTATAATGATATCGCGTGGTAGGTACATCAGCAATGCCAGCGAAATTAGTAAGGGTCATATACGTATAATCCCAATCATAAGGAAAATTATAATAAAAATTAAATTTCAATTGCAGATTATCGGTAAGGCCATAGATAATGCCCGGAGAAAGCTTATAACGCGTGTAATCGTATTTGTAAACAAAATCCTTGGTTCCTGCAAAGAACCCTCCCACCGCTACTTGCTGATTTGGTTCAACATCGACTTTGTTATCTTGGTCATAGATATCCAATTCTGCATCTATTACCCATTGACCTTTGGAGACTAAAGGATGGTTGAGTTCGTCTAAAATTGCGGCAAAAATTAAGGAAGGAAGAAAAGCGATAGAAATTATCGTTACGCTGATTTTTTTTATCATTCTAAATAATGATAAATTTTACCTTTGTAATTGCGCAAGACATATTTGCCTTTGTCTTGCGACATCACATAGCTTGGGGCTACGGGAATTTTTCCGCCGCCACCAGGTGCATCAATTACATAAGTTGGTACCGCATACCCAGAAGTATATCCGCGCATTTTTTCGATAATATTTATGCCTACAGCAACTGGGGTTCTAAAATGTCCTGTTCCTCGCACCGGATCACATTGGTAAATATAATATGGCCGTACTCTGATTTGTAAAAGTTCATGCATAAGTTTACGCATAATATAAGGCTTGTCATTTATACCTTTTAGAAGTACTGTCTGTGAACCCAGAGGAAATCCTGCATCGGCAAGCATTTCACAAGCCATTTTACAGCGCTTGGTAATTTCACGCGGATGATTAAAATGAATACTTATCCAAATTGGGCCGTATTTTTTAAGGGTATTAACTAAATTCTCGGTAATTCTCTGCGGCAGAGTCACGGGAACACGTGTGCCAATACGCAAAAATTCTACATGGGAAATCTCGCGAATCTTTTTTAAAATTTCTTCTAATTTTTCATCTTCCATCATAAAGGGATCGCCGCCAGAAATTAAAACATCTCTAATTTTTTTATTGGAACGAATATATTCAATAGAGGCATCTAAATCAAAACGCGTTTCTTCCTTTCCTACAAGTCTGCGCCTGGTACAATGCCTGCAATACATTGCGCACTGCTCGGTAGCTAACAATAAAACTCTGTCTGGATAGCGATGCACCAGACCCGGGCAAATTGAATCTCTATCCTCTGCGCAAGGATCAGTCATGTCTCCAGGTGCAGCTTCAAATTCATATTTTAATGGCACCGCTTGCCTGCGAATTGGACAGGTTGCATCCAGAGGATCCATTAGGGTAGAGAAATAAGGTGTGATAGAAACCGCTAATCTTCCTCGGCAGCGTTTAACCGCCTCTTCTTCTTCAGGGGCAAGGTTAACTATCTGTGATAATTCTTCTTTGCTGTGAATTCCGTGCTTAACCTGCCAACGCCAATCTTCCCAATTCAAAGGATGAACATCTTTAAATAAACTTATTTGGCGATAATCAATAGGAAAGGTTATGCGCTTTGGCCTTTCAATTAATTCTTTTTCTTGTAAACGAATAGCTTCCGAAGTTTGTGCATTATTTTGTACTGACAACTGATTCCCTCCTTTTTTCTAAATTTAAATTGTATCTACTTAATGCCGCATTTAAAATTTGATTGATTAAATCTTTATATTCTAGACCAAGCCCTTTTGCAATTAAAGGAAAGACGTCTTCTATTGATAGAGATGGCAAAGGATTTATTTCTAAAACATACGCTCTATTTTTTTCATCGACTCTAATATCTACACGACCGAAATCACGACAATCTACAGCCCGATACGCCCTTATGGCAGCGTCTTCAATTATTTTTTCTAAATCTTTGCTTATCGGTGAGGGATATAAATACTCAATACGATCTGAGGTCACATGCCCAAAGGTATAAAATATTTCTCCTAGATTTAATTTCCCATCAATTTTTGTCTGTACATTGTAAGTTTTTTCGTTGGGCTTATTGCCAATTACGGCAACTGTGAATTCTGCGCCTTTAATGAATTCTTCAATCAATACCCCATCAGGATAAAATTTAGCTACGTAATCAATCCTTTCTTTTAGCTCTTGGTAATTATTTACTTTAGATTTTTGCGATAAACCTTTAGAAGAACCTTCCGAACGCGGTTTTACAATCAAAGGAAATTCTAAATCACTAAAATTATCTAATTCATTTTTATCTTTTAATGTAAAGTATTTAGGAGTCAAAATGCCATCAGCAATAAAAGCTTTTTTTGCTAAAACTTTGTCTAGCGCAAGCCCTAAAGTCAAGGCATCTGCCCCCACATAAGGAATATTTGCCGATTCTAAAAGCATCGGCACCTGTGATTCACGATTCCTACCATAGAAGCCTTCACAAATATTAAAAACAATATCAACATTTATTCTATCTAAACTACTTAATAGATTCTTAAAATTGCCAATTCTTAAAACTTCGTACCCAAATGCTTTTAAAGATTCTGCAATTAAATCTACGGTTTGCGGCTTATCTAATTCTGCAGCGGCATCTTCAGGATCACCATCGCGAAAGGTATAATCACTTTTTAAATCGTATGTTAAACCTATTATTCTTTTCACCTCGTTAGAAATCCTTTCTTCTTTAACTAATTAATTTATATTAAGTTATACCCCCCCCGTTCCATGAAATTTCTAACGGGGGTTCATATTATTTATTATATATTTATATAAAAAATAAGGGCCCTTTTATCTCGTCGAGCCCTTCAAATCACAACTAATTTTTTCAATTTTTGTTAAATCCTTTCTGCTAAGTTTTGTATTATAATATTTTTTTATCACAACATATAGTTATTGTCAAGTAAATTTTGTGTGGAAAACCTGTTTATAAGGTTATCCACAGGACAATTTATCAAAAACTTATCTTGTTATGAAGCAAAAACTTATTGAATTTAAAACAGAATTTTTGGTGGGCCTAATTTGTAATCTTTGAAATTAACATATTCGAGGCAAAGGGTCAGCACTTAACATATCCAAAATCCTCAACCCCCCGATTTTTGTCTTTAGGCAAACTTTTTTAGGATTATTTTTTGTTACGGTGCCAATAATCTGTGTATTTTTTCCCAGATTATTTTTTCTTAAAAAATTTATAACATCTTTAGCGATATTTTTTCCAACCACTAAAACCATTTTCCCTTCATTGGCTAGATACATTGGCTCCATGCCTAAGATATCGCACATGGCTTTAACGCTAGGTCTTACTGGAACTTTTTCTTCGACAATTTCAATTCCTAGATTCGTATTTATAGTAATTTCATTTAAGGTACTCGCCAACCCTCCTCTCGTCGGATCGCGCATAAATTTAATTCCTTTAAATTTTTTTAGTGCAGGTAAAATTAATTTGTCTAGATTATTACAATCACTTTTTATTTTAAACTTAAAATCTAGTTTTTCTCTTTTTAAAAAAACACTTATACCATGTTCGCCGATAAATCCGCTAATGATAATTTTATCTCCTGGAGTAATTTTATCTGTGGATAAATTACACCCTTCCAAAATTTCTCCTACCCCGCTTGTATTAATAAAAATTTTATCACAGGCACCTTTTTCAACCACCTTAATATCTCCGGTAACAATATTTAAATTTATTTTTTTACTAATTTGCTTGATAGATTTAATTATTTTTTTAAAATCGCTTTTTGGAAATCCTTCTTCGATAATTAAGCCAAGGCTCAGATATAAAGGCCTTGCCCCCATAGCTACCAAATCGTTAACAGTGCCACAAATAGCAAGCTTTCCAATGTCTCCACCCGGAAAAAATATAGGTTTAATTACATAAGAATCTGTAGTAAAGGCAATTTTTTTATTCTTTAAATTAAGCGTAGCTGCATCAGTTAATTTTTTTAAATAAGGATTATTTAATTCTTTTAAAATAAAATCTTTTATCAGGCTGTGTGTTAACAGGCCCCCGCTGCCATGCCCAAGAAGAATTTTTTCGCTATCCATTTTTATTATATTTAATTATTTTATGCCTAGATCTAGAAGCGTATTTTTTAATTTATCGATTTCCCCATTAAAACAAAAACTCTTAATTCCGTATTCACGAGCCTTTTCTATTAAATCGAGGCGGTCATCGATGTAAAAAACCTCTTCTTTGGAAAGTTTGGATACTCGAAAGGCCTCTTTGTAAATTTTTAAGGCGGGTTTTGTTGCTTTTATTTTATAAGAGAGGATTAATTCATTAAATTCATTAAAGATATCTAATCTATCCTTGAGATAACCAAAATGCAACTCATTAATATTAGAAACCAAAATTAATTTATAATGAGGTTTTAGCTTACGAATAATTTTATGTATCTCTAAATTTTTTTTACTTAAGAAAAAAATTCCATTCCAGATACAAACAAATTCTTTAAAACTAATATCTAAATGGAATGCTTTTTTAACTCCTAAGAAAAATTCTTTAGAAGATATTTTGCCTTCTTCAAATTGTGCGGTTAACGGAGAATCGAAGAAAAAATTATATATTTTTTTTAAACTCACAGATGCGTATCGAGATATTTTTTTAGCTGCGACCAGATGATTGAAATCTACGATTACATTTCCCAAATCAAAGATAACACCCTTAAAATCTTTTTGCATTTTAGTTACTAGTTTCTTTTGACTTTTTAAAAAGATCTAAGAATCTATCTTCGTATTCTTTATATACAGACCATTTATCAAGTTCTTTTTTTAAATCACTAGCTTTTGAAATATCTTTTTTTGCATCAATAAATAGTTTTTCAATATTAACTTTAATCGATCCGGGTAGTTTTGTCTGTTGGTTTAATACATGTTTAATTTGATTAATTTCCTCTTCACCAATCGGCCCGAATTGGCTCATATTAATTGAAGTTTTTAAATAGTCGACTATCTTATCGATCTCTCCTTCGATAAGATGCGATTGATCTATCAATTCTTGTACGTCAATTTTTATTTCTAAGATTTTTGACAAAGCTTCTATCAGCGCTTTTGAAGCCTTGGGATTATCTATTTGAATGGTATATAAAGGAATCTCTCCCAATAAACAAAATCCTTTTATGCCAGCCTCTTTGGCTAGACCCAAAAACAAACCATTCATCCCGCTAATTTGACCTTGTCGCATTATCTCTAGATTGTGTTTTTTCAAATCTTCTATTAATTTTTTATCAGTACTTGCCGCCCAAACCTGTGGATCTTTTAAGTGGTCTATTGCCTGAGGCATAGCCGCAAAGGTAATTACCATTTTTGGGTCGAATCTTTTGATTAAACTTAAGATATTGTTAATATATTTTTGCGCCTTTAAAAGATCGGGTTGGGCATTACTTAAAAATACAATCAAATCATTTTTATCAAATTTTCCGCTCAAGTTCTTGGCGGATCCGCCAATTTTTGTGGCGGAATTTTTTAAAAAATAAAATTTATTAAAAGGTTCCTCGGGAAGTTTTACAATATTTTCTTCAATCACCACACCCTGTTGCCAAAAAAATTCTTTTGCATCTAGGTGAGCAAACTCTTCCATTTTTAATTTTTCTACCAAAAAACTTGCTGCCCGATAAGCAACTTGTCCCATGCCCGGCCAGGCACAAATTACAATAGGATTTTTTAATTTAATATTTTTATCTATTTTTAAATGTTTCTGCATTTATTATTTTCTCCTGTGATGAGCCCAAAACTTACGGAATGTAAATGAACATAAGTTTGTTGGTCGAATTTAACCCCCACTGTTTCGTTTTGTAAGTTTTGTGAAACAAAACAACGGGGGTAAGTTCTCCACCAAAGTTCTGTGGCGGATCATTTAGAACTTAATAAAGTTTTCCCAATAGAGATAGAGATCTCGCGTAGCAAATAAATCTCCCGTGCAATATTTAGCAATGTCTAAATAACGGCCTTCTCTAAATAAATCTTTAACCTGATGTCCAGTTATTTCTTCCTTGGGGCTATTAATACCAAAAGCCTTACACCACATATGTAAATTAAACCGGCGTTGTACTGCTCCATAAAAAATAAGCCTATCTAAAAGATCAAAATGCGTATTTGAATCGTAGCGATTTGGCATAAGATTCTTTGTTGGTTTTATTTTATGCATGGCTGATCTAATCATAATAAAAGGCGCATCAAACGCCCGGCCATTAAAAGTGACGAATTGATTGCAATCTTTTATCTCTTTCCAAAAATTTTCTAAGATTTCTTTTTCGTTTCCCGGCACAAAATCAAATTTATCGTCTTTATTAACTTTTAATTTTTTTGAAGGATCCTGAAAAAATACTACACCTTTATCCTTATCGATATCAAGCATGCCAATAGCTACAATTTCTGCAGTTAAAGGATAAAAACTCAAAGACTCCCGAACGATTTTCTTCTCTTCCTCGGTTTTAGAATTTTTTAAAAGATATTCTTGGGATAGATTATCTAAATCTTCTAAATCAAGGCCGGCTGTTTCAATATCGAAAACTATTCTTTTCACCTCGTTAGAAATCCTTTCTTCGTTAACTGATTAATCTATAACAAGCTACGCACCCGTTCTATAAAATTTCTAACGGGGTTCATAAAATATTATTATACATCTAAAATTTATTTTTGAAAATCTAAATATCACTATACCAACACTGTGGATCTTGGGCTAAATAATCATTTGTTAAGGCGTAGGCCAAGGCACGGCAACCGTGGCAATTTTTAATAGCACAACTCCTACATTTGCCTTTTAAATTTTCTTTTTTGCGTATTTCATTTAAGATGCTCGAATGCTCCCAGATATCTTTTAAAGAATCTTTGGTTAAATTACCAATTGCTAAATTAAATCTCCGACAAGGAAAGATATCTGCATTGGGCATAATACAAAGACTATCCTCCAAGATATTACAATTAGCCGCAAACAATTCTGGCAAAGAATTAGGATGGAATTTAATCCAAAATGCCTTATATCTAAATAAATCTTCTTTCGCAGAATAGGATTGACAAAGTTCTAGAACGTGATTGACCACTCCCTGCCATTCTTGACTAGATAAAACTTGATCCTTTAGTTTTATACCATTACCCCATGGAATAAATCGTTCTAAAATTACACTTTCCATGTCAAATTCGCAACAAAAATTAAATATTTTTGGTAGATCTTTCAGGTTTCTTTTTAATAGTGTAAACATTAAAGTTTTTTTAAAACCTTTGTTAGCTTTTAATAAATCGAGGCTGGCAAGAATTTTATTAAAAACACCCTCTCCTCTAACAAAATCACAAGTCTCGCTAGATAATCCTTCCAAAGAAAATTTTATCTTTTTTAATTTGGAAAAATCATTCAATTCTTTCAGATTTTGTTTATCCAGTAACAAAAGATTAGTAATTAAGCTTAATTCTTTAACTTGCGTTTTTTGATTAAGATAATCCAGGAGTAAATTTAAATCTTTTTTTAAAAGCGGCTCTCCGCCAGTTAAATTTATGCGAGTAACCTTATTCCAAGCATCTAAAGTTTCTAAAATATTATCGCTTACTTTTTTTAATTCCGGCCAAGATAATTCTTTAATATTAGTAAAATCTTCCTGATAACAATGCAGACAGCGCAAATTGCATGAATTTGTAATATGCCATTGGAAATGAAATTCTTTTTGCATGATTTTTTAATTATTTATATACGGAAATAATTTTATCGAAATCTTTAACAAATCTTTCTAAAGTTTTTGCTCCTAAAAATAAATCTTCTAAATTTATGCATTCATTTGTGGCGTGGGCCATCCCAGATATACCAAAACCTATTGAAACAGCAGGAATTTTTTTATTTTAAAAAAATGTAATTACTGTTGCTCCTTCCGAACCACAAAACCCTGTGTGTTTTTTAAACAATCTAGCATTTTTTAATAGATTTTTAGCTAGGATATGTGTTTTTTTAATTTCGTAAGGTTTTTGTATATCATTGATTTCTAAAGAAAATTTGTTTGTGTGTTTTTTAATAATCTTTTTAATTATATTTAGAATATTTTTATGATTCATTCCCGGCAAAAACCTTAAATCCACTTCGAATTCACACCAATCGCTAACAATATTTACTTTATCTCCACCCTTAATAGTTCCTATATTTGTCGTCGGGCTACGTAATAATGCATGCTTTTTAAATTTAAATTTGTATTTTTTAAAATCCTGGATTATTGCAGCTGCAAGCTCAATTGCATTGATGTCTTTATTTGGATAAGCGCCATGCGCTTTTTTACCAAATATTTTGACCTTAAAATGAATTAATCCTTTTTGAGCAATAACAATGCCGAAATCATCACTATCTAAAATTACAGCAAAATCAGCCTTAACGATATTTTTTTCTAAAATTGGCACAAGCCCAAATTTTGAACCTTTTTCTTCATCAGCAGTTGCTAGAAAAATTATATCGTTTTTTAATCTTATTTTATCTTCCACTAAGCTATGTAACATTTCAAGCGCTACCGCCAAATTTCCTTT
Source organism: Candidatus Omnitrophota bacterium (assembly GCA_040755235.1). Lineage (GTDB taxonomy): Bacteria > Omnitrophota > Gorgyraeia > Gygaellales > JBFMBJ01 > JBFMBJ01. Next base: position 8,467 of record JBFMBJ010000011.1, on the reverse strand, counting down.
ACAATCAGTTGCACCCCTGCCAAAAATAAATCCTTTAATAATTTTTCCGCTAAAAGGATCTGCCTTCCAATTTGATCCCGCAGGAACTGTATCTAAGTGCGGGCTAAATAAAATTGATTTTTTATTTTTACTAGACCCTTCTAAAATCGCTAAAACATTTGGCCTATCTTTAACAAATTCGTAAGTTTTAGTTGCCAGGCCTAAGCTTCTTGTAAAGCTAGCGACAAAACTAGCAATTTGTTTTTCCCCAATCCCAGGATTTTCGGAATTAATCTTAATTAATTTTTGCGTTAACTTGACCAATCTATTTTTATTTACCATTTTATTTCTTTAGGAACTTTTAAGATAAAACGAAGTGCAATTACCATAAAGAAAGCTAAGCTTAGGACAGCCAACCTATAGCTAGCCTCACCCATCTTGGACGTCAATAATAAAATACCTCCCCACCACACTGGGCCTATTATAGCAGAAAAATAAACTACGAAATTGAATATACCGAAGACTTCTCCTAATTTTTCTTCGGGAATCAATTTTATTACTAATGCGCGCGAAACTACCCAGATTGCTCCCAAACTAAACCCTGCTAAACTTCCCACCAGCCAATGAAAGGGCGGCTTTAATAGACCAGCTAATATAAAACTCAATAACCATAAAACAAAAACTGCTACCATGGATTTACGATATCCTAATATATCGCTAAGAAATCCTGAAACAAAGCTTCCCAAGATAGCAAAAATAGTCGATACAGAAATAAGTTTTATAATCTCTGCTTCTTGTGTAATGCCAAAAACCTTAGCTGCATATACCGACATAAATAAGATAATTGCATTGACTGCACACAATGCAAAAAATGTAGCTATGAGAAAATTGCACATACCTTGGTTATTACAGCATTCCTTCAATGTCAGCCTAAGACGTTTAAATATTTCTGAAATTTTCTTTGTAGATATAGCTGCACTTTTTTCAACAGGTTTTTCTTTAATAAAAATCATTGCTGGCAGGCTAAAAAATAAAAATAAGAGTGCCGTAGGGATAAATGTGGACTGATATCCAGCCTTAGATACAAAAGGCTTAACAAGATATAATGCTAATATGGCCCCAACATAAGAAAACATTCTACCTAATCCAGAAACAAAACCTAGGTGGTTACGAGGGGCAATCCTACCTAGCAATGCATTATAAAAAACAACAGCGCTTTGGCAACCAAAATTAGCTATGATAAAGATGATTAAGATTAAGACGATATTATCAAATACACCCAAGAGAAAAGTAAAAATAACTGAAAGGATGGTTAAATAAATTAGAAATTTTTTGTGATTCTTTTCTATATCTGCGATAGTGCCTAAGACAGGAGCAATAATTGCAACTAGAAACATCGAAATAGCAAAAGAAACGCTATACAATACCTCTGGCAGAGCACGTTCTATAGAAAGCCAGCGTGGGAAATAATGCGAAATTATATTAAGAGCAAAAAATTGATTAGCCAAATCATACAATGCCCAAGATGTTATAGAAAGTTTATTTTTCATTGGAAAATTATTATACCAAATTTACCTAGCATTAAATAGTATTGTCTAGTATCGGACAAATATGACACAATGGGTTTTTGGTTTTACAAATTTCCTTACCCAATCTAACAATGAGTGCATGATATTCATTAAAGAGTTCTTTGTTCTGTTCTAGATTATTATGAAATATTTCTTGGATCTCTTCATAAGAAGTCTCTTCTTTGATTATTTTGTGTCTAAGGAGCATTCTCTTTGTATAGGCATCCACAACAAATACTGACTTATCTAATGCATATAATAAAATAGAGTCTGCAGTTTCCTGTCCAATACCATTAACAAGAAGAAGTTTTTTACGCAACGTACCTGTTGGAACCTTACGCATAATTTTTATATTGCCTTTATATTCTTTAAATAAAAAATCCAAAAAGTTTTTTATGCGCTTTGCCTTAATGTTAAAATACCCCGCAGGACGTATTAGTTGCGCCAATCTCTTGTGGGATAATTTATAAAGCTTATTTGGGCTAAGTGAGTTTTTCTGTTTTAGGTTCGATATGGCTTTTTCCACATTTGCCCAATTAGTATTTTGTGTTAAAATTGCGCCAATCATAATCTCAAAAGAAGATTCGCCCGGCCACCAATGTTGCGGACCGAATTCTTTATATAATCTTTGGTAAATTTTGTTTAGTTTATTTTTCATTTAGCGTTGCCAGATCATAGCCGTAGTAAGCAAATAGGGTGTATATGGTGGCGCTAATCGAGATATGTGGCTTTGTAGTGGCTTTACTTAAAATTGTGTTTGTGGTAGGCAAACAACCCTGTCCCTGATCAATATTACAGGGACTAGAAAAAATAACCTTGCCAATCTCTGCCAAATATTCATCCGCTTTATCTTGATAGAGTCGCGCTTTGTATGAATTGCCTTTATTACTATAATATTTTGCAATAATTTTATAAATCAATACTATTTGTGCTGTTACATGTATACTAATTAAATCGTCTTTTTCAAAAGAAAATCCTTGCATAGGTACGACATCTGTTTTTGAGCGTTGATGATAAGAGACTACGTTGTAATTATCTTCGATAAATCCAATCATATCTTCTGCGTTTAAACCAAATTCACTTAATTTATCTGGACTTACTCCCAATAAAAGAACAACTAGCTCTTCTGAATTAATTAAATCCTGCTTTTTAATTTCTTGTATAATATTTTCATCAGGCAGATAGACCTTATCTTGCGTTAAAGTATAAAGCATTTTAAAAAATACATATTCTATAGCAATTGGTTTCTGAGCCTCAATCTTAAAATAATGCAGGTTATCTGCGATTTGTTTTGCTAAAACTAGGTATCTCTCATCGTGCGTACGAAAGACATAATCTAAGATAGCCATTCCCAGCCAAATATTTGATTTTACATCAACTTGGCTTTTTATTACTTCTCCTGAGTTAGCACTATAAACATCGTAAAAGAGCCCGCGGGAGCGCTTTGCTTTTTCATAGAAAAATTCAAGCATCTTTTGCGAATACTTGTAATCTCCAAAATAATCATAGGTAAAAATACTTAAGGCCTGTTCATATAAAGAAGCCCATAAAGAAGTCTCTGTGCCGGCTTCATACGTTGCAACCAATCCTGTTTTTTGATTCTGATGATTCTCCAACCATTGATATATCTTATCTAAATTTTCGCGTGTGATAGCCGGGATCTTTTCATCAATGACTAATACTTCTTCAGCTACAACGTTTTCTCGAAGGGCAATATCAAAAAGTGTCTTCTCGATATCAGTTTTTTCTTTTTCGAATTCATTTATTTGTTTATGAATTCCAACGGCGTCTTCATCTTTAATAGTGCTTAAGGATTCGTTTAGATTGTTTATTTTTATCTTTATTTCAGACAATCTTGTCTGTAAGTCTGTGCGCTGCCTGCGTATGGTTTTTATCTTTTGTTTTGCTACAATAGAATTTTGTAAAATACTTACTAATTCTTCCACTAATCCAATGTTTCCTTTAATTAATTTTGAATTAATATACCCCATCAATAATGAAATTATCAAAAATACAATAACTGTGGTTATTGTTACAATTGGAAACCAACGCTTGAACCTTGCATAACGAATAATTCTTTTATTATCCTTTGAATTTAATTTTTCATATTGCAAACCAATATTGTATTGATTTGGTAAATCATCTTTTATTTTTTTAATCCAGGCAATACTCGCAATTGCTTCTGTTGTTTTGGCAGAAAGTGGAATATTAATCTTTAAAGATATTTTTATATCTTTTTTATTATTTATAATCTCTTCTAAATCACTAGATACATTGTTTATTACTAGAGATATACCGCCCTTACTAATATTATTTGTAAATCCCTGTAACCAACTAGATAATGGGGAATCATTCTGATCTAGAATTTGAAATTCGATAGGGAAAATGCTATCTAAGCGAATAAATTTACGTCTTTCTATATCTGGCCTACTCATTATTTTTCTTTCTTTTCTAAAATCACTTTTTCGCTAATTTTACGTGCTAATTCCTCGCAGAATTTTTTAAATTCAGCATACTCTGATAAATTAATAATTGGTTTTTTGAATATTTTTCTTTCGATAAAATATAGCCTATTATTTTTTTGAATATATTTATTTTTATATTTTAGCCAAGGCGTATCGTAGATGAGTGCCTTTGGTAAATATTTTATACAAAGATTGCTAGGTAAGTCAATCTCTACTATTTTTTCAAATGTAGTTGGAATTTTATAATCCAAAGGATAAGTTCTTTTTTCTTTACTAAAACTGGATAAATCAAGATGCGCAAAGCTAGGTAAGATTCTTAAATCTTGTGCTTTTGCCAGATATTCAGGAGCGATAAAATTAAAAATTAATCTGATAGGCTTATCGCGTTCATTTATATTTTTAAAATTATAATGCAGTAGTTGCCCCCCGGGTGCAAAAACTTGAACGCGATCTTGCAAATTTTCTTTAAGAAGCTGTGGAGGTGTATATTTTATCCAAAAACGCTCTATCTGATCAAATTGTCCACGGGTTTCTACAAAACGATTTACCCATATCTTTTCATCAGGATAAATTTTTATATGGCTCACGATCCTTATTAAATTGTGTTTTGCTTCATACAAAGGGGTTGAATATATTTTATAATTGGTATCTTGTATAATTAAAACTTTTCTATCCTGGTCACCTGCAGGCAAGTCTCCAAAAGAACAAGTTTCAGCTGTAGGATCTAAAAAGATAAATTTATTATCCAAATCTATGCAAGCAATAGCATGATTAAATACTAAGGTTGGAAAATCTTCTATCAACCCATAAGCCTCTTTTGTCCCAATTAAAACTGGGTAGGCCTTAATATTTGCCAAACGCAGCATTGTGACTAAAAGTATTGCTTGATCTTTACAGTCACCATATTTATTTTTAAAAACCTCTGTTGCGCTGTGTGGCTCGTATCCCGCTTGTCCATATTCAACCGCCACATAGCGGATATTTTCTGTACACCAATAATAAATAGCGTGTGCTTTTTCTAACGGAGTATTCTTATTTCTAATAATTTCTTGAGTCTTTCTTTTTATATCCTCATCGGCTTTTATCTTGTCTTTGGCCAGATCATGCCACCATTTATAAATCTCTTCCCAGCTATTGAAAGTAGAAACTAAAACTGCTGGATTTATTTCACTTATAGGAGGCATATCTGGTTCAGGTAAGATTTGAGGAATATTTTTAAATTCCCATTTAAAAAATAATTGTTTATTTTCTAAAGATACTTTGGGATTTAAGTCGAAATTTGATTTGTTATATTCTTGGTTTATAAATTTTAAGTTTGGTTTCTTATTTTCTGGTAAAATTAAAGTTATCTTATCTTTAAGTACAGGCTCTGTTTCTTCTAGGTGATAACTTAAAACAAAATCTTTTTTATTGATCAGTTGATTACGAATAGTTTTAGCCCTATATTCTATAATTGCTCCATCACTAATCTCTGGCATAGAAATAATTCTGATTCTAGCATTAGAATATAAAGGAAAATTTAAATATTTAGAAACATCACGAATATCTTTATCGCCCGCAAAAATAACTGTTCCGTCGGGTTTTATGGTACGGGCGTATTCTAACTCAATTTTTTCATAAGTAGAATCGTATTCTAAAGCGATTTCGGAAAATTCTCTCTTGCCACGTTCATTTATAATTTTTACAAGGACGTGTTCTTGTGCTTGGAGGGTATTATCTGTTAAGACTTTAATAGTACTTTCAGAAAATAAAACTAAAGCACCGGCATTGGGGTAATTTTTTGAAGGAGGACATTCTCTGATGATTTTTTGTGTTTCAGGATCTAAATCGGAAAGCTTTTTTTGATGATCGTATTTATAAATTTCTGAAAGGCGCTTTTTGGCTAAATCTTTAAATTTTATATCTTTTATTTTTTCATAAAGCTCTTTTGCTTTTGTATAAAGATTTAATTTCTCGCAAGTTAAGCCCCAATAATAGAGATATTCATCATCCTTGTCTTTAGGTTCCCCCAAGCGTTCAAATATTCCTAAGCTTTGAGTATAATCGCCTGTCTGGTAATAACTAATTGCGAGCATTTTTTGTGCATGGATTTGACTTAAAGGCTTTAGTTGCTCAATAGCTAAATCGTAATCTTTGTGCGAGAAATATAATTCAGCTAATTTAAATTTAATTTCGTCTTGGACCTTTGTTGTATTTAAAGCTTTTTTATATTGTTTTATTGCCTTTTCGTAAAAGTATTCTGATTTTTTAGCAAAATAATCTGCGGTATTAAAATTACACCCTAGAAATAAAAATACACTTATAAAAAATATTATTCTCTTCATTTAATTTTTCCCAAAACGATAATAAATATTGCATGTTCCTTCTATGGATACCATGCAAGGTCCCAGTGGATTTTCTGGCTTACAAATGCTTGCAAAAGAGCGGCAATCTCCAGGACTATTCTTACCTTTTAGAATATCCGCACAAATACATTTAGAATTTAATCGATTTAGTCTTGGTTTAAAATTTATTTTAATATTTTTTTCTATATCAAATTTCCTATATTTATCTTTTAACACTAAACCACTTTGTGAGATTTTACCCAAACCTCTCCAAGGAACAGTTGCTTTTTTAAATACCTTGTAAGTTAACTTTTGAGCAATGGGATTTCCTTCTTTTCTAACCACTCTCTGATATTGATTTTCTACTTTTGCTTTATTTTTAACCACTTGCCTTAAAAGTAAAAATATCGCTTCTAAAATATCTAAAGCCTCAAAACCCGAAATAACACAAGGTATTTTATACCTATTTACAATAAATTGGTATGGTTTTGTACCAATAACAGCTGAAACATGTCCCGGACATAAAAAACCATCTATTTTGACTTCTTTATCTAAAACTATATTCTTAAGAGCGGGTGGAATTAATTTCAAAGAACTAAGTATAAAAAAATTATTGAGTTTTTGTTTTTCCGCCTCCAAGATGCCACAGGCAATAGTAGGAATTGTAGTTTCAAAACCTACAGCCAAAAAAACTATTTTTTTATCTGGATTAGTTTTAGCTAAGTCTAGGGCATCGGTTATAGAATAAACTAAATTTATTTTTGCGCCATTTGCGCGTTCTTTTTCTAAAGAAGAACTTGTTCCGGGTACACGCAACATATCACCAAAGGTTGCAATAATTGTATTTTTTTCTTTTGCAAAAATAATAGCTTTATCAATGAAGCTTTGATCTGAAACACAAACCGGACATCCTGGGCCAGAGATAAGCCAAAGATTATCCGGCAATAAACTCTTTAGCCCATTTTGGAAAAAACTTTGCGTATGCGTCCCACAAACTTCCATAAAATTAATTTTTCTATTGCCAGGATTACATTTTTTAATCGCCTGAATAAGTTTATAAACTAAATTCTTATCCTGGATTTCTTTTAAATAATTCATGTTATATCTTTAATTAATTTAATTGTTTTTTTTGCTTCAATTGGATCTATTTTTTGTATGGCAAAACCAGCATGGATAAGCACATAATCACCTATTTTAGCATTGGCTAACATGCGAATATTTACGCGGCGTTTAATATTTTCTACTTCGGCAGTTGCAAAATCTTTTTCTATGCTGATTAGTTTCATAGGTATGCCTAAACACATTTTATTCTAACCTTTCATTAGCAATTACAGCCTGTCCCAAAGAAATTCCCCCGTCGTTACAAGGCACTTGACTGTGTAGTAAAATTTTAAAACTATTTTTTTTAAGCAAGTTGTAGGTTAATTCTAATAATACCATATTCTGAAATACTCCGCCACTTAAAGCCACTTTACTTAAACCGTATTTTTCTCTAATCTTACAACACATATCATTTGCGAGGCTTGCTATAGTTTGATGAAATTTTTGTGAAATAAAATTATTTGTTTTTTTATTTCGAATGTCGTCTATAATGCCCCTAAATATATCTTCTGGTTCGATAATAAATTGTTCATTTTTTTCAATAATTTTATATTCATAATTTTTACTGATTTTAATAAAATTTTTAATTGCCATCTCTAACTCGATTGATGCCTGCGCTTCATAATTAATTGCCTCTCTAATGCCTACTAAACCAGCAATTGCATCAAATAACCTGCCCATACTGGAAGTTAAAACTAGGTTTTTAGCGGAAAGTAATTTACTTAAAATTTCCCATTTTGATTTATCTAAATTTCTTGTAAAACCTATATCTAGCTTTAAGAATTTATCGCCAAAAATTTTATCAAGCCATGTAGCTGTTAATCTCCATGGTTCTTTAATTGCCTGTTCTTGCCCTAATAAAGGGATATATTTTAAGTGCGCAATCCTTTGATAATTTTTGTAATCACAAATTAAAAATTCAGACCCCCACAAGGCCCCATCATCACCGTAGCCTGTGCCATCGAAACTCACGCCAATTACCTTGTCGCTTATTTTATTTTCAAACATACAAGATGCAATATGTGCATGA
>JBFMBJ010000010.1:0-17637 GCA_040755235.1 Candidatus Omnitrophota bacterium | reverse complement strand
AGAAAATATGAAGATAGTTATGTAGTTTTGAGCCTTTATTTTAACGGAAAAGATTTTGCCATTAGGAGATTACAGCTTTGTTACAGAGATGAACTAGATAAGGTTTTTGAAGGAGCAGTGATGGCTTTGGCAAATTTAAGAGAAAAAGATAATTTAAGTTTGCAAGATTATCTAACAACTGCTTGCACAAAATATGAATTGGAAAGAAAAGTTTACGGCAATTTTTTATATTTAGAAGATAATAGAAAGGCAGCTAATAATTATTATTCTATAGCTTTGCCTTTAGTGGATACGGATATTAATGATTTAAGAATGTCGTTAAATTACTTTGGAGAATATGAAGCCGGACATGCCCTTACTATTTCCGGATTAAGAGCGACTCCAACAGATTTTAGTTTTGCACAGTCTTTTAGCAATGAATTTAATTGGCAAGCCGATGATTGGAGAAAAATTTTAGAATGGTTGGTTACAGCAGGAAAAATTACTGGTCCGCCAACAGAAGATTTGGACACCCTTGAAATAGCACGCAATAACGGCACACCTAATAATTGGGAATTTAGAAATAATCTTACCGAACCCCTCGTCAGAGAAGCAATTCAAGCTTTAGCAGACCAACTTCATTTTAGCGAAAAACAAATTTTCACCCACCTTAGAACCCACGAAAATGAAACCACAGAAGAACTTGCTATCCAAGCGCAAGTAGAGTTGTTTAGACAAGATAGAGAGCAATTTACCAGGATAGTTACAGGAATAGCTTTTATGTATCACTCTGGGCAAAAAGACGATATGGCAGGCTTAATCGCAAATATATTAGCTAGGTGTAGGCTGTGTCAGGATTTTGCTAGATGCAAATTAGATAGAAATCAATCAACGTGTCCAACCAGAGAAGCTAATAAACGTGTAGCTGATAGTTTAATTACTCCTTTATGCGAAAAACTTGCTTCTGTTCAGCAATCAAGAGAATATACTCCGGAATTTTTTAGAAAAGTACAAACAAAGTTAAAAGAGATATTTAACCTTAGTGGGCAATTGAAAAATGAAATTAAAAATGTTTGCCCAAGCTTAAAAAAAAGCTATAGGCAGATACGTGCGTTACTAAATATATTAAGAAGATTTTATCAGCAAGACCTAAGACAAGAAGAAAAAACTTTAACAGATATTGTTGGAGTTTCTTTACAAAGTTTATCTCCTGTTTATGCAGAAGGATTAACTGCGACTGGTCTCATAAATATTAGGTCAAGTTTAGGAAGGATAAGTGTTTCTTGCGACGTTTTATTAATGTCTTTAGCCTTAGGCCAAATTTTTAGCAATATGTATTATCTTTTAGCAAGCGAAGGAGGAACAGGTATAACTCGTATTTCTTTAACGGCGCACAGAGACCATGGCAATGTTCAATTAATAATCAAAGATAACGGTCCGGGTTTTAGGAAGGATATGTTAAAGGAGGTGGATGGAAGACAGCGGGCATTTTTATTAGGTGAAACCAGCCGGCAAGTAACCGGTGGGACAGGTTTAGGTTTAGCATTTTTATGGGAAGTTTTTAGACAGCACGGCTGGAGAGTAGAAATTAATAATGGTTCTAATTTAGCGCGTGCTGATGGTTCAATGGGTGGAGCAAGATTTGTAATTACAATTCCTGACGATGCAAAGCAAGTTGCACAAGCAGAAAAAGTGTGTACCTCAACTGCTAAGGCACAAACAACAACAGGGAAAGAAATTGCTTATCAAAAATGGCTGGAGGCGCATCAAACCGACCAAGATAGAACATTTACTCAAGATGAATTAGAAAGATTGGGTTTGTTAGAAGTTCTTGAAAGAATGGATTTTCCTGCTAAAGAAAAAGTTAAAGAAGTATTAAGAAGAAGAATAGTTTCTTCTGTACGTACACAAGAAGGTGCAATCGCACAGGCAAGCGGTGTTAGAACATCTGACTACCAAATAACCGTAAACGCTTATTATTTACATTTATTAGAAGTTTTAGAAGCAGGTAATTTAATACAAGAACTTCCGGACCTCAGAACAAAAGCAGATATTATAACTATGTTACGATACGGAACTAGAACCCAAACAAAAAGAGAAATAACAAGGGAGCATCAACAGGGTTTAAAACAGGCATTAGTTGTTTTGCTTGCTTTAGAAGTTTTAGTTCATGAAGCTGTAGAAATTTATTTCTGGGACATAGAACAAAATAGAATAGTAACTGAAATTCTAGCCACAAGAATTGCTGCTGAAGCCGTAGTTAGTTATGCGCAGGCCGCAAATGCTAGTTTTAACCCAAGATATTTTGAAATGTTAGGAAAAATCTTAGATAAATTAGTCTCTCCAGAAGAAAAAAGATTTTCTGGTTTAATTAATTTTTATCTAAAAGAGATAGAGCGTTTCCAAAGAGGGCAAACAGATTTAGTTGCAGTTAGCTATTATGTTGGGAGTTTAGCAGAATATAGAGAAAGTGATTATGAACTTAGAAGAGTAACAGGGTATTATAGTGAAATTAATACGAAATTACGTACTTCTACTGCTAAAGGAGGTGGTTTGGGAGTAGCAAGAGTAGATGAGTCTTTAGTAAGAGTAGTTCCTGTAACTATAGCTTCTTTATACCCAAATTTATTTCGAGCCCAAGTAGCTTTAGAGAAAATAATTAAATTACAAAAAGAAGGTAAATTAAATGTTACAGCAGTTGTTTTTCAAGGCAAGAAAGGATACGATCCAGAAAATAATCTTACCAATGAAGAAATTGTCGCGGCATTAATACCGCTTAGCCAAAGAGATTTATTGCCAGTTAATAGAGATATTGCTTTAGTGTGCAGAGAAGCAAATGTTAATAGTGATAGGTTAAAAGGAACTCTTCTAGGGCTATTATTTAAAGCTAATAGGAGTTTTATTTTAAAAATAATAATAAGAAGAGAAATAACTAAAAGATGCCCTGACAGATTAGACGATGAGGAATTATTTGATAGATTAGAAACAGAAGCAAGATTAGCTATTGAACAAGATTATGCGGAATATGATTTTAGGCCAGAAGTAAAATTTATTACTTTTATTGGTTTGAGAATTCGCGGTAGGGTTGGGAGTTATTTAAATAAATACGAAAGGGATTTTTTATCCGGAGTGCCGAATTATACTTATGATTATAGAAATAGATTTTTAGAAGTATTAGCACGTTTTAAAGAAGCACATGATGGTCGCTCCGCAGATAAAAACAATCCAGATGATGTAAGATGGATAGTTAGAAGACTAACTCAAACTCAAAGCGGGACAATTGGTGGAGCATCTTTTTGGACACAGACAACAGTGACAAGAGTATTTGATACATTAGGGTTAGAGAGACTCTCTTTAGATGCACCAGAAGAAGCTGCAAAATTATTTCCCGATAAAAGTGAAAGACAAGGACAAGCAAGAACGCTTCTTGAGGTAATACCTGATCCAAGGCCCGAACGTTTAGGTCCTGAAAGATATCATTCTATTGAAGGGCTTAGAGGAGAAGTTGAAACAGTTCTTGCATCTAACCGTTTAACTCTTCAAGAAGAAATATATCTTAGGTTATTTTATGGTTTAGGCGAAAATTTAGACCCATTTGCTTATTCTAGCGATATCTTTGATAAGAGAAAAGGAATACGTACTTACGAAGAAGTAGGTAGGGTTGTAGGTGTTGTAAGAGAACGTGTCAGCCAAATAATTGAGGCTGCTTTTCCTAAATTTAAAACTGCTTGGCAAGATTTAAGAAGTGGCACAAGATTAACTCCGCGGCAACCTTATCTTAACGACAAAGCTTTTGGTAAGTTGGGAAGTCTTAGCCAGCGAAGAAAAATTAATTATTTAATTTATGTATTTGGTTTTAATTATCCAGCTGTAGTTAGTCTTTTAATAAATATACCAGAAGTTATGATTAGATACCGTGTATTTATGGCAAGAGAATATATGCCTGGTGTAGATATTCGTAAGTTTTGGGTTCTCTGCACAGATAGTGTAGCAGTAAGAGATTTTGCAAAGGTTGCGCAACGAGCTGATGTAGAGAATTATTTAGAAAGTTTGCAGAAAGAAAAAGCTAAAGATGCACTGCAAGTAGAATTACCATCAAGGCTTAATACTTTAAAGGATGGAAGTAGGTCTAAGCATAGAGGATACGAGCGCTTACAGGATATACATAGGAGACAGCGCGCAGTTTTTGCAGAAAGAATGAGGACAAAAGAGGCATTATTTTCTATGTATGATTTAGAAGACACGCTGGAAGAGAGTTCCTTTTTGCAATGTGCTCTTTTGGGATGTTTGCCAAGAAAATATAAAGAAAGATTGTTTAGCAAGCCGCATTTATGTGCAGCTTATACACGCGCAAGAATTTTAATGTATTTACAAAGAAACAAGCCAGATATTTACCGAAAATATTTAGCAGTAAGAGAAAGCTTAATGAGCGGAGAAATTTTATTGGGTGAATATACTCCGGAACTTTGTGATGTTTTACAATGGTTTTATAGTATAACAGTTCGTTTGCTTCGTGATATGAAGTTGAGTTTTTTAGCTGCAAAAAGAAATCGTCTTGCATTTGAGGGGGCATTTTATAAAACCCTGCAGACAGCTTTTCCGGAATTGGGCTTAAGTCCAGTTTGTTTCTATAATACTACAAAAGAAGATTGGCTTAATGTAGAAAATGGTTGTAGTTTTGTGCGCTATAGATTAGCCATAGCCCAACCTCAACTTTATAAGGAGTATCTTGCCATAAGAAAAAGAACGAGAGAAGATTTTTACTTTGATCCCAAGCGTTATGAGTCGCAACTAGTAACTGTATTAGATAGATTTTATTGTATTAATTCTGATATGGTAATCTACTTAGGTATTAGTGATAGAAGTTTATCAAAAGAAGTTATGCCTTATTTTGAAGGTAGCTATATAACAATGATGGTAATGGATTTTCCGGAATTAGAATTAAATCCACTTGTATATAAAAGAGGAATCGCTTGTGTAAGAAAGTCAGAAGCTTATGCTGTTGATGCTATTCGTTATTGGATAGTCAAAGAAGTGCCTGATATGTATAGAAGGTATTTAGAAATTAAAGATAAAATTGATAGAGAAGGTTTAGTAGTTACAGATTACCCTCAAGAAGTAAGAGATTTAGTAAAAGATTTCCAAGATAGTTTTGACAGTGAACATATGAGAAAATTAAGCCATGAGTTAATGAGGACAGTGCCGATTTTCTATGATTCGATAGTTTTTGTGCTTGCTTATTGTTTTCCGGAATTAAGATTTAATCCTTTAGCGTATGCAGTAGCAAAAAAAACAATTGATAAGTTTTTAGTAGGCCCTTTAGATATGGATGAGAAAGAAATGGGTGTGGAATTTGTAAGGTTTAAAGTGGCCTGTGGTTTTCCGTATTTATGGGAGCGATATTTAGAAGTCGCAAGAAAAATAAGAAAAGGAGAACTAAGCGAAAATGAATTTACTCCGGAATTATTAGAAGTATTAGGATTATTCTATCAAACATTTAACAATAGAGCAGCTAACGTATTTAGAACGCTTGGGTTAACAAATGTCTTGGATAGAGAAAGAATTCCTTCTTTTGGCGCTTCTATACCTATAGCTTTGTCAGAAAGTTTTAGTGATATTGGTTTAAGCCCTATTCCTTTTGCTAGAAAAGGTCAAAGAGTAGTCTATTATACTGACTCTAAATATGGTGATAGGTATATGCTTTTTAAGATTGCAAGCACTTATCCGGATTTATATACTAGATATTTAGCGATACTAAGCAAATTTAGAAGCCAAGAACCTCATCAATTTTTAGATGAAATAACTAGCGTTACCGAAGGTTTTTCAGGGATTACAGTATCTGATTTCATTCAGCATATTGGGCCAAAAGAATGTTTATACCCAGTAGCAAATGAAGATATTGCGCCTGGTGCAAGCCCGCAACTTGTAGTTTTAGAAAGATTGTTGCCGGCATTACCATTAGGAAAAGTAGAACTTAGAAAATTATTAAATAAACCACCAGAACAGCGGCGCGGTATTATTGCAAGTATTGTTAGCCAAAGATACGCACAAGGACTATGCGTTTTGCCACTACTAGGTTTATTAGTCCCCGGAATTACATTGTCAATAATTATCTTAAGCTTAGCTGGACTTTTGAGTTGGGGGATGGTAAGAGCTATATCTTGGTTTAGAAATCGTCGGCCCCGCGCGCCGCCGCAAAATTTAAGAAATCTTTTAAAAGAAAATTGTTTGGTAAAAACACTCGCAGAAGTAACGAATAGATCAGTAACTGCAATCATTAATACTTTCATAGATAGCGGGATTACTCTTTCTAATTTAACTTCTAAAGGAGAAATGTTATTAAGAAAGGCATTAGAAATTGTTTTAAATAAATTTAAAATAAATGAGCAATTAATAGTTTCTGGCACAAGATTAATAATAACTTTAAAAGGCGCAAGAAAAAGTATTTTGATTGAAAGAGTACTAGGCAAAATTAATTTATGGCACGCTCGAGCAACCACCATTACTACAAGAGATGGAAATAAAACTTTTTCCCTAGGTTGGTTTAGAGATAACCTTGCTCAAGAAAAAAACGGCTTATTTTGTCAAGGAGCTTATTATATCGGAGCAAGAGAAGATGAAAAAGACAGAAGGTTAATCCGGAGCAAATTCACTTTCCGTTTCCGTCGGCAAGTTCAACTAGGAGAATGCGTTCAAGATGATCCTTATAATTTAACTCCTTTAGAACTTTTACAAAGAGGATATTTTGCTGAATTCCTAAAGAGGTTTAAGGAGAAGAGGCAGGAATTAAGCGAAGAGGAAAAAGGTGTTTTAAGAGCAGGGGGGGATAGTAGAGAAGAGTCTGTTATTAAAATTTGGCAATTGCATCATAAAAGATTTTTTAAGAACAGAGTAAAAGAATATTTAAATACTAATTCCCGAGATGAAAGAATACGTTTAGCAGTTATAATTGATAGATATTTAGATAATGCGCATCTTACGCTTTTTCCTACAAGTAAAGATTTAATTGAAATCTTTTTTACAGAAATTACAGCTTGCCCTACAAGAAACGACAATTTACCTACCGAGCAAGAATTATCTTCCGGAAAAAACTTTGTTTTAGCGCCTCTTTCTTTAGAACAATTTATTGCCTTAGTTGATTTGATGCGCAGAGTTTGTTTAAATATATTTATTTTTACTCATCCGCAAACTCAAGTGACCCGCATTTTAATTTATCAAAATCCTGATAATCAAGCTCAAAGGCTTAGAGCAATAAATGCAGGAAATTTAGAAAAGATAGTTAGTTTTGACGGGCAAAGTTTTACTCCTCATAATATTTTTCACGCAAATACAGATGTTAATAGAAAGAAGAATGAATTTGTATTATGGTGTCGAGGTAGGGGTTTAATTTTTCCGGAACTCCAATTTTTTGTCTCAAACAAGAGGTTTTGGTTTAGGGTTAGGGCAGAGGTGATTGGAAAATTACAAGAAATGGGCTTTATTGCTTCTAGGAGGGATAGGCGCTATAGATATTTTGGCGGCTCAAGTGCAGCTTGTGTTTTACCTTTACTGGGATTAGTTGCGCCGGGAATTGTTTTGGTTTTAGGATTACTTTTAACTGGCATAGTTTTGTTGGGAATTGTGGTGACTTTGATTAAATTAGCTATGCCGATAGGGGAATTAATAAGATTGGAAGGAAATTCTTTGGGGCCGGGGACAGGCAAGAACATAGGCGTAATCTTAGGAAACCTTAGGCGTGCTTTTTTAAGGGCATTTTTTTCTATGAAGATTTCTCCGTTACTAATAATAATTTTATGGTGGGGATATTTCTTTACTAATTTTTCAAGATTCTTTTGGACAAATGTATCATTATCTAAAACTTTTCTAAGCGTTGTTATTCCCTTTTTCTTAATTAAATATGTCATAGAAAATTTAGCGAATCAAGGTAAATTTGGACTTTCTTCTCTAGAAAATACTTGTTGCTTTTCTGTTTCAGCTAACAGAGGAAATCTTTGTTTCGCACTATTAATTTTTACTTCTCCTCTTTCTGACTTCGGGATTGTAGGGATGATTTTGGTGTTGGTGGGGATTGTGATGGGAGTGATTTTGTTAGTAAAATTACTCGCTAATCTATTGCGGAGAATTTGGCGCGCAGATATTTGCTATAAGGTTAAAAATGCCTTAAGCGCTATGTACAGGCAGGTTAATATCAAGTTTTCCCAGCTCTTCGATGGGCAAACGCTTACTTACATCGAGGACTTCTATGCCAAATACTTTGCCAGATTTGTCAATGTCGCAAAGAATACCTTCTCTTATTTTTATTGTTTCTTTAATTTTAGATTCGGGTTGAAATTGGATGTAAAGAGCATCCGCATCTTCATCATAAGAAATCTTCATAAGTTATCCCTCCTTTGTCCAATAACAGGTGATAATTACAATGTCTTTTCCAAATTTTTTATAAATCACTTCCAATATTTTTTCAGAAATTTTTTTCGCTGCCTTAATTCTATTTTCAAAAGTTTCTTGGGTTTTATCAGGGCGATTTACGGTAGAATTTATTATTTCTTCGCTAATTTTTCTTTGAAGCATTCTTACTTTAGCGTGTTTCGTAAAAATCACCATGGGTTAAATAATAACATATCTTTTGTTGAATGTCAATTAGCCAACTTACAAACTAGCAGGACATCTAGTTTAATGACTAGTCAAGCTTCTCACCCCGCAACCTACCCAGCTCGTCATTACGATTCGGTTTTTTTAGATAATAGTGTAGACAAAAGATTATCACAAGATGCATCTACTGATTTATTGGAAAGATATCAATCGTTAGCTCCAGCTGCTGCCTCTCGCTTAGAAGTAGAAGAAAACATAATTTTTTCTGCCAAAGAACAAGAATTGGGTGTTTTGGTAGGCAAATTTGATTTTGCAGTGAAGTCATTTATTAGCGATAAAAAAGATATTTCAATGGCAGAAAAAGTTCAACAACTTGCAACAACACATTTACCGCAAGTTGTAAAACGATTAAATGAATTAGACTTACAAATACAAATACCAGATTTTGTCCGCGTTGAATTTTGGCCAACTACGCCTAATAATCGTTTAGCTGAAGTTATTGAAGATGCCCAAGAAAGAATAATTATTCTTTCTTGGGCAATAATTACTCGCGTACCACCAGAAGAAATTATAGAGATTACGCTGTTAGAAGAAATCCTACATTACACAACAAATTTTTGTCCGGAGATGGTCCACGAATTGGTAGATACTTATATTGCTAGCAGGCAAGATTTATATCGTAAGGTGCGTTTTAGCATACGAAAGATGAGACAAGCATCTAAGATAACACCAGAAAGCAGATGGTATCATAGGTTATACCAACATAAAAAACAAAATAGGCAACGCGTTAGCAAAGGACCTCAATGCAAACATCAAAAATCTAGAGGTAAAAAAATAAGCCTAACTCTAGAAGTAATAAAAAGAAGGTTTATGGAAAATCTTCATAAAGTAAAAAAACCTGGAAGTTCTTCTCAATGGGTAAAAGCTGGTTATGTATACGAAGTATTTGTAGCAACTCGACGTTACGGTGCAGGTAGTTGGAGAAATTTTATCACAAAACACATGGGGTGGGAACAAGTTAAAAGGGGAAGGTCAGCTTCGCCTGTAACCAAAGAGCCTAAAAAGCCTGCTGATAGAAGGCTGCTTGGGTATTTTATAGTTGTAGCAAAATGCGCGAAGGATTTAATAGATACAAAAACACTAAGTATCAAAACAATTACACGCGATTTAACATCAATGGAAGATAGAAGGTTATTTGATTTAGCCACAAGAAGAGCTAATCCAGTTGCTAGAGAAGTTTTATGGCAGGCAGCTAGGCGAAGAGTAGAAACTTTAGTGGATAAAAAAATAAGAAGGTATAGAACATTACGCCCATATAGAGACGTTTTAATAGAAGCCGGGTTGTATGGCGTAGATAGATGCGCAGGAAGCGGCGTTAATGGCGCATGGAGAAGATTTAACCTGAGAGTAGTAAGAGGGTCTTTTTTAGATTATGCAGATTATTTTAGTCAAATGGCTGTGGACAGGGCGGTAAAAAGATGCAGAGACGGTTCACTTATGCATAAACGACCACAAGGAGCTAATGTTTTGTTTTCCTTCAATGGTCTATTTGCTTTGGGGATGTTGGGCGTAAGTTCAATTGTTAATTCATTCGCGGCTATACTTCTAGTTATTATTGGAGGATTATTAATAATTTTTATAGCTTGGGCATTAGTTTCAAATTGGCGGGAAAGACGGGAAAGAACAAAAGTAATGAAAGATTTAGAAAATGTTTGTTTTATCCAAGCAGTAGCACAGGCTTCGGGTAAAAACGTTAAAGAAATTGCAGGTTATTTTGTTGATGTAAGAAGAAAATATGTAGATGGCAAATTATATTTAAATTTTTATCGAACTTTAGATAATGCACGCAGCCACGAATTGCCCCTTGAGGAAATATTTATCAAAAAAACTAATCTCCAACATTGGCATGCGGTATATGGAGAACGAGATGGTTATACGAATCTTATTTTAGCAATGGGAGAATTGAGAACAATTGTTTGCGATGATTGGATAGGGTTCGAAGAGCCGCAAAGAACAGTTGGGCACGGTATGTTTGCTCAATGCCAATATGATGCACACAAAAATTTTCCTTTTGCCAATCCATTTAAAAAAGAATTTATATGGATAGGTGAAGATTTAAAAGCGATTGTTGAAGAATACAACAGAACCGTTAGTCTTGATATGTATAAATTGGATCCTTTATGTTTTCAAATAGCTCGTAGAACTTCTACTTGTTGGAATTGGGGAAAGGTGCTAGGTGGTGATAAGTATTTCGACGCCGATTTAATCCGTTTGCAAGCAAGAAAAATTTTAGCGGATGGTAGAAGGCTTCGTTACGATGTAGAGTATCTGATAAAACATATTGAAACTCACGAAGCAGGGGCTACCGAAGAAGAAGGAATTCGTTTACAAGTTGCGTTATTTGAAAGAGAAGCTAAATTAAGAGAAAGAAAAAATGTAGATTTAAATAGCGTCTTAGCTTCTGTAAAAGATATTTTTCAAACACAAGGTGCCGCAACAAAGGTTTTTGATTATACTACAAAAATTTTCCCCGTTTATGCGAGATTAGTTTATCTTTTAATTACAAACCGTTGTCCACTAAAATGCGGTATCTGTTTTATGGGCGATGTCATGGACGCTAATCCTTACGCAGATATGGACATAGCCTTAATAAAAAATATTGCTGATCAATTACATGGTTTTGATGAAGTTTATTTATCCGGAGGCGAACCGTTTTGTTATATGCAAGAAGAGAGTTCTATGGAACCCGCAGAAGCTTTCTGGGAAGTTTTGGAATATTTATCTAAGAGAGTTAAAAAAGTAACTATTAACACCAATGGTTTTTTCTTTTTAGACCAAACTACCGCATTAGTTATTAGCCAACGCCTCGCAAGATTAGGAAACGTAAAATTAGTTGTTTCCGTTGATATCTGGCATGACAGTGCCTTAAGAAGTGTTTATGCTGGAAAAGGTGATAAAGAAATCGTAGCTAGTATTAGAGAAGTTAAAAGAAGTATACCTTCTTTAGCAATTTATTTTAGTCGTAGATACGCAGGATTTTCCAATCAGCAGGATTTTGGTTATATGGATGTTAATATGGGAGGTTCTTTTTACAAGGCTATAGGTTTAGATACTAAAAACAAAGAAGAAGTACAGATAAATCTACCCGCGGTAGCAATGGGGAGAGTTAGGGGAAGAAGTTCTAGTGATCTACGTAAAATAGACCCCATCCAAGATATTCTTCTCTCGCAGATACCAGAAAGGAATTATCTTTTTGTAGATGCAAGCGGTAGATTGTTGATAAATGTTTTTGCTACAGGCATGTTAGATCCCCCGGAATTTTGTATAGCCGGTGATTTAACAAGAGAACCTTTATCGTTAGTTTTATTTAATTCCTTATTTAGAAGATTTATTGATATGAAAAGGTTTGGGTATTTATATCTTATATTTTTAAGTCAATTTTTAAGAATGTTAGAATATAGACAACGTGCGCGTGATTTATGGAACAAAGCAAATTGGTTATTTAAAAAAAGATACACGCCAGAAGTTCCAGGAGTTTATTATCAATATTATTTACACGATTTTGATGATTCTGATTTTCTTTGGGTATTTAGAGCAGGATATGATTTAATGACTAGATTTTTTATAAGAATTCTTTATTATCAAATTGTTTTTATTGCAAATTGCAGCAGAGATAGTTACTCGTCTAATGACCTAATAGGTGATTTAGGGCAAATGCGTGAGGAGGTTGTATATAATAGGGGTGGTTTAACATATCATAATCGGTATTCACGTGTTCAATTAGTTCCGGGAAATGAGCCAGACACGCGCAAAGTAAAAGGAAATGGACTACCAGGATTAATTCCTTTTAAACATGATGAATTTAGTGGTGGCACCGCCGGGACAATGTTGCTATCCATAGATGGATGTTTCGTTGATGTGCGACGACATGTTCTTCTAAATATAGGTGTATATTTTGATTGTGGGCCTTATCCGGCACAAGGAACTACTCACAACATCTCTCCCGATTGCCAATACAACGCCTCTACCATTTTTTCTTTAGCCGCACATTACCAAGACCAATTTAATTTTATGGGAGATGATTTTAAGGCGGTTAATGAAGAACTTTTTAGAACACAAGCAATTCGCGCACCGCCAGGAGAAACCTTTAATCCTGTAACTTTACCTTTAGCCTATCATCGAAATGGCCAAATGCATTGGGCTAGAGAAATTATTGGAGACACCGAATTAGAAAAAGAAAAAACTGTCCGCACTGCTATCCGCGACGTCCAACCCCAACTCAATTTTGACCAAGATTCAATCATCACCCACATCAAAATTCACGAAGCCCAACCCACAGAAGAAAAAGCTATTAAGGCACAGGTTAGTGAATTCCAAAGGGCATCTGTTTCAATTCCACGTTTAGGCAGGTTTCATGCTTTTGTGGCAACGAAGAATTTATCCCTTGTAACTTATCCACACGTGCCACAGCCGGGATGGATAAAAGATTTCAAAAGTTACAAATTTCTTTTTATTTTTGTCTTACTTGGTCTTGCGATTTATGTACTTTTAAATATTTTGGGAGTGGATGGGGATGTTTCGTATAGTGTGGCAGGATTAGCAGCAGCTTTCGAAAGAGATGATTCCGAACCTAGACAAAAACCCATACGCCTTTGCTATCCGGGCGCAGGCGCGGATTGGAATATGGTAGCCAGAGCAATAGATTTGGCCGACGAGCAAGGTGTGACTGTGGATGAAGTGATTTTAATCAGCCCACCCTATCAAAAAGGATCAGATAGAGACGCAAAAGGAATTTTTGGTCAAGCAGATATTCCAGAATTAGAAGATGGAGTCGAGGTGATGGTTTTAGAATTCCCCGGCTATTTTGACGTTTTAGCAAGAGACCCGCGTTTTGAAGGCTCGCTTGAGAGAAAAAGGGTTTTAGATGAGCAGGGTCTTGTAACCTTTTTAATTTGGGTTATTTTTATCGGGGCAGTGTTCTTGTCTATTTTACTCGAGACAGATAGCGCGAATTTCGGGGATGGTTTACATTATTCTTTTGCGATGGCTGGGGTTGTTGGTGTGCCAGGGGTTTTAGCGGCTGGTTTTTTAGAAGAAGATAAAAACTCAACCTTAAGAACAGTATTAAAAAAAGGCATAGCACATATTAGAAGAGGAGAATTATCTGGTAGCTTAACTTTGCAAGATAGGGTTATTTTCACCGGAATTAAACACGCGAGGACTTCAGCTGTTCCAACAGAATGTTATAAATGGGAGGCTTTCAGAAAAGAAAATTGGTATCTATTAATTTCTGTAGGTAGGAAAATATTTGAAGCAGCAGATTGGTTTTGGAGGAGTTCAGCGGCTGGCGATTTATCTTTAGGAGCAATTAAGGATGCAGTTTGCGATATGATTTTAGGTAATGAGGCAGATGTCTTTCGCCAACATTTGGTGATGCAATTAAAAAGAGAAGTAGATTTAGAAAGAGAAGTAGATTGGATTTGGATAGATAGGTTTCAAGAAGGGAATGAAGCAGGAATATTTAGAGTAGAGGTTTATTTAAGAAATAACGAACGCGTTGTGTTTGGTATAGTGAGCGCAAAAAATCCTAATTTAGGAAGCAGGGTGGTAAAAAATGACTGCCGAAATTTAAAATGGATTAGGGCTTTGTATACTGGTTTTAATCAAATACATTCAGAGAGAACTTTACCTTATGAAGTTCCTGAAGTTTATCGATTTGGATACGGGAACTGTGTAGTTGGAGGCCGAAGAACACGTATTTTTATGTTTTTAGTAGAATGGCTTGATGACGTATATGAAGCGCATCCTATGCTAAGAGCAAACGGAGAACAAATATTCCTTGGATTAGAAAGAGGGCTTGCAGAAACAAATTGGCCTATACAAATTGCGCAAGCCATAAGGGAACGCTCTATTATATTAGCGGCAACCATTTTTGAACTCGCTAAAGGTAAAGTTCTTCGAATTCAATATTCTTCGGGAGATATTGTAGTTAATGTGAATATAGAAGGAGAAATAACTTCAATTTATCTAATTACCATTCCCTATTTTTGTAATGATAAAGATAAAGGTATTAGTCTATTATCAGGAGGTGAAGGTGTTTTGGAAGCAACTCATAACTGGGTAACTAGATATGGATTAGAAGATGTTTCTTTAGAAGATAGGTATTTATTATTTTTACTAGCTATGCTTAATATAGAAAGTTTAATTTTTGGATTAGGAGAAGAAGGCCTGACAACAGAAACTTTTGCAGGAAGGGTATTTCCTGAATCGGAAATAGTATTTTCTGGTTTGACTAAAGCCCTGATAAGGATGTATGGAGAAGAAGCGGGAGTTAGCCGTGCTAAAGATATTTTGGAAAGATTTATTGCAAGACAAACAGAATTTCACAGTCCTGCTGTGGCATATTTAGGAAGTTTAGAAAGAAGATATCGCAAAGCAAATTACGAAGCTCAAGAGCGAGCCTTGAGAGAAAAGTTGCGAGGCTTTCGAGAAGGCTCTAATGAAATAGTGAAATTAGAGAGATTGCTTCGGCTCTATGGATTATCCGAGAGAAAAATTATAGAAATTTTAGAACAAATGGGTTTCCGGCGAGTAAGAGGAGATAGAACAGGTTGGCAACGCGTTAGTTCAGAAGTAGAGAAAGTTGCCACTTGTGATTTTGGGAGGAAAAAAGATTTGACCGCTAATGAAATTTGGCAAAACGCGCAAAGAAATTGGGATAGACAAGAGAAAAAACAAACTGTTACCCCGAGAAATATAGCGAGTTTAGATATCCCCGAACCAATTAAACAATTAATCCAAAGAAATTTTACCAAAGGCATTAAAGAAATTAGAATTTTACCAGAATATTTTTGTGCCTTGGAAATTCAAGATACAAATACAATGTATCTTTTTGCACCACTTTTGGTTAATTCCCGTGCTCCTTCCGGTTTTGTCAATATTGCTCGTATTGTTTTATGCCACGCATCTTGTCATCGCCGATTCACCTTCACCGAAGAGGTATTTTGCGTTTTAGAATCTGTAATGGTTATTTTAGGATTAGATAAACCAGCACGTCAAGAAATAGCTAATGTATTCCGCTCTCTAACTTTATCCGATAACATCATTAGTCAAGACTTAATTAATTTAGCCAATCAAGTTGAAGAAGCAAATTCTCCAGAAGCTATTAATCAAACCTTGGGTTTGGTTTTTGATTTTGTCAGCCAAAATTTTAGAGAATGGAATAATTATATTTCTTATCACGACTGGTTAGAAAAAGAACTTAATCCGCATTTAGAGAAAATGCTCAAAGTCTATTGCCAGAGGGCAAGAGAAACAGAGCTGCATCCATATTTTAACCCGCATTTTACTCAAAGCGTATTCTGTGCGATTGACGAACCTTTTAGATTTAATTACAGTTTGGCTTCAGAAACACAAGATCGTATCTTTTTAAGTATAAATTTAATTAGGCCAGATATTTGTGAGGAGACGCGGATTTTTGTGGTAAGACTTGCTTGTGATTTTAGCCGCGCACCTGCTTATAAAAGAATTATTGACGCGGCCAAGTATCTTTTATATTTACCAAAAGAAACACGCATGCGCATACTTTCAGATTTAGAAAAATTAACTAATCCACATAAACATTTTGTTTTAGTGGTAGAAGTGTTGCGAGATGTTGTAATTGATTATGAACAAGCGCATCCCAAATTCCCGAAAAAAATTCGATTGCATCGCTCAGCAAAGAAAAGAATTGCCAGTGTAACTTTTGTAACGCATAAAGAGCTAATAAGTTTTGACGGTTCGGTGATTCATTATGCGTTTTATGGCCGGTCAGATAGCAGACACACATTAGTGCTGGTTCATGGTTTGGGGATGAATGCTAAATCTTGGAGGCCAGTAATTACATTTTTAGAACATGGATACAGGGCCTTGGCAAGGGGTTTAAGTTTTAGAATTCTTATCATTGATTTGCCCGGACACGGAACATCATTACCTGTTCCCAAAGAATTAACTTCTATGGAAGATTATACAAAACACGTAAAATCTGTTTTACAGACAGAAGAAATAAAAAATGCAATTTTAGTTGGACACAGCGAAGGCGGGATGGTTTGTTTAAATATACCAGAACTTTATCAAGAGAGGCAAGATTTGATTGCCGGTTTTGTGGCTATTGCGACTTGTGCAGAAAATCCTGTGGGTAATGGTAATTTTGTTCATCCGCAAGTGGGAGTTGTTTTAGATAAACTAGCAATCCCTGTTTTAAGCAGAACCTTAAGGATATATGGATCTATTTGGGACCAGCCTTCATTAAAATTTTTTATGAGGTCTGGCCCAGTAAAAACAGCAATGAGAAAATTGGCTAACCAAGTTTTCTTTTCACATCCATTAGATGAAGATGCCTTCAATGCTATCTATGATTCAATTATTGATTTGCCGCTCGTCACAGCATTAAGAGATTTTGCTCTTTTACGAACTCATAATGTTACTTCCAGATTAACTGATATAAAAGTTCCTGTGCTTTGGATAATTCCGGAAAGAGATGTGGTGGTTTTTGCTGAACAGCAAAGACGAGATGCACAAAAGGTTGTTAGTGTAGGTGGTGAATGTCTGGTTGTTGAAGATGCAAAGCATAATATTTTTCAAACTCATCCTCGGTTACTCGCTCGTGTAATTGTAGCTTTTGTAAGAAAGAGAATACAATCTAGGGTTGTCCATGACTTCACCGCCAAGGATTGTTTTGAGGCTGCTCGTCGCTATCCAGATGTGAAAGACGCGTTTGAGAGACTCGGTAGCACGATTTTAGAAAAAGTAATACTGGCTAGCCAACGAGGAGCAATTACCTTACGCGGCCCGCCTGCAGTGAGCGACGGAGTCGAACTGCCTGAAGAATTTCCAGTTGCCGAGCGCCAAACAAATGGCCAAGTTATTTGGAATATCCCGATAGAACAATTTGATCTACCCATCCGCTGGCAAATCGCAAAACACGAAAGCTATCCCGACCACGACCTAGCTATAAAAGCCCAAGCTCAAAGTTTTGAAAATCATCATACAGCTGAACTTTATCCACCCACAGGCCATATCTTTGAAAGA
>JBFMBJ010000009.1:0-19257 GCA_040755235.1 Candidatus Omnitrophota bacterium | reverse complement strand
ACCCAAAGCATATGTTCTAGCGTATCTTCTAAGGCAAGGCTAAGTTGCCCTTTGTAAAATTCTTTGGCGCGGCTAAACTCATCTTTGCTAACAAGATTTTTTTTAATTTTACCTAATTCTTCCAAAATTAAAGATACTGTTTTTTCTAAGTTCTGATTATCCATTCCTGCCTTAACTATAAATGCCCCGGTATCATAGAATTTCTTAATTTGCGTACCAATTTCATAAGCAAGCCCTTTTTTCTCACGAATCTCTTGAAAAAGCCGACTAGACATATTTGCGCCTAAAATTATATGCACCAGGCTAAGTGCGTATCTAACAGGGTGCTCTCTTTCTAAGGCGTGAAAGCCTATAGCTAAATGTAGTTGTTGCGTATCTTTTTCTAAAAAATTTGTATGAGCAATATAGGGATATCTACTCTTAGAAAATCTATTGAACACACTTTTTTTCTTTGGTTTCATCTTTCCAAAAATATCTTTAGTATATTTAACTAAATCCTGATGTTCTAAATTTCCTGATGCACTAACAATGATATTGCTAGGATTATAAAATTCTTCTTTAAAATTAACTATCTCTTTTCTAGTCATTCTAATAATAGATTCTCGAGTACCTATGATAGGAATACCCAAAGCATGATGCGGCCACATAATCTTATCCAATAAATCATAAACATGCACCGAAGGCAGATCTTCATACATATTTATCTCTTCTAAAATTACTCCTCGTTCTCTTTCTACCTCATTTACAGGAATCGTAGGATTAATCACCATATCTGATAAAACCTCTAAAGAAAGTTTTAGGTACTTAGCTGGAATCTTTACGAAATAACAGGTAAATTCTTCAGAGGTAAAACCATTTAAAGAACCGCCCACTCCTTCAATTGATTCTTTAATTTCGGAAATAGAAAAGTTCTTAGTCCCTTTAAAAACACAGTGCTCTAAAAAATGAGCGATACCCTTGACATTATTTTTTTCGTAACGGCTGCCTGTTTTTATCCAAATACCTAAACCCACAGATTTCATCTGCGGCATGTAGCTTGAAACAACTATTAAATTATTAGGTAATTTTGTTTTTAAATACATCTAATTATCTTGGTGGGCCACTTTGGCAAGGTCTCTTATAAAATTACTTACGATATTTATAAGGTTTTTATTTTTTAAATTATCTTCTATTTTTTTCACAATCGCGCTTCCTACAATTACCCCGTCACTAAATTTAGTAATTTTTTTAATTTGGCCTGATTTAGACACTCCAAAACCAACGCACAAAGGCCTAGATAATTGTTTTTTAATTTTGGATAAATTATTTATTAAATTGTTGGGTAAATTTTTTCTTATCCCTGTTACTCCAGTCAAAGAAACATAATAAATAAAACCGCGCGAGCTCTTATCAATTAATTTTATTCTTTTATAAGAAGTAGTCGGAGAAAGAAAAAATATTGTAGCTAAATTATTAATTCTTGCAGCTTTTATTAGCTCTTTGGCTTCTTCCGGAGGCAAATCTGGAATAATTACGCCATCTAAACCACAAACTTGAGCTAATTTCGCAAACTTATCTAATCCAAAATTAAAAATTGGATTATAATAAGTCATCAGGCATAATGGTACTTGCGTTTTTTTTCTTAAATCTTTTACTAATTTTAAAACTTTTTCTATGGTTATTTTATTTTTTAGAGCGCGGCCTGATGCAGCCTGAATTACTGGGCCATCTGCCACTGGGTCTGAAAAAGGCAAACCCAACTCAATAATATCAGCCCCTATTTTAGAAAATTCTAAAACCATTTTTTTTGTTGTCTCTAAATTTGGGTCGCCACAAGTTATGAAAGGAATTAAAGCTTTTTGCTTTAACTTTTTTAATTCCTTAAATTTTTTATCGATTCTATTCACGTTTTATATTTATAAATTAATTTTGGTTTTAATAATATCTATATCTTTATCACCTCGTCCAGATAAACATAAAACCACAATTTGATTTTTCTTTAATTTAGGAGCTAGGGTTTTTAAATAATAAACCGCGTGAGACGGCTCTAGGGCCGGGATTATCCCTTCTTTTTGCGAAAGCAATTTGAATCCTTCTAAAGCCTGTTTATCATTTACGGCTACATATTTTGCCCGGCCAATTTTTTTATAATAAGCATGTTCTGGCCCAACCCCAGGATAATCAAGGCCTGCGGCAATAGAATGTGCTACCTCAATTTGGCCATCTCTATCCTGTAAAATATCACTTTTTGTCCCTTGTAAAACTCCAATTCGGCCCTTTACCAGGGTTGCCGCATGATGTCCGGAATCAAGCCCAGACCCAGCTGCTTCCACTCCGATAAATTTTACTTTTTTATCATTAAAAAATGGATGAAAAAGGCCCATGGCATTGCTTCCACCACCCACACAGGCAATTAAATAATCTGGTAGCCTATCTTCTATTTTTTTAATTTGAGATTTTGTCTCTCTGCCTATTATCGACTGAAAATCACGTACAATCAAAGGATATGGATGCGGCCCAATCACTGAACCAATGATATAATAGGTATTATCTATGTTGGTTACCCAATCGCGCATTGCCTCACTTACTGCTTCTTTTAAAGTACGCGCACCTGCTTTTACTGCCCTGACTTTTGCACCCAATAATTTCATACGAAAAACATTCAGGCTCTGACGCTTGATATCCTCCTCACCCATAAATATTTCGCACTCAAGCCCAAATAAAGCCGCTACTGTAGCAGTAGCTACGCCATGTTGCCCAGCACCAGTCTCAGCAATAATTCTTTTTTTACCCATAAAACGAGCTAAGAGCACCTGGCCCAGGGTATTATTTATCTTGTGAGCGCCCGTATGAAGCAAATCTTCTCTTTTAATATAAATTCGAGCTGCTTTAAACTCTTTAGTTAGATTTCTTGCAAAATATAGCGGCGTGGGCCGGCCTGCGTAGGTATGTAGGTAATAATTAAGTGTCTTCTGGAAAGATTTATCTTTGAGGGATTTTTTATAAGCCTCCTGTAGTTGGCTTAAACAAGCCATTAAGGTTTCTGGAACAAATTTTCCCCCAAATTCAGCAAAATGTCCTAATTTATCTGGTAACATATGGACTTTATTATAAATAAAACCTCGTCTTGTGTCAAATTATTTAACGTTCTTATAACTACAGCGCCAGGAACCAGCCCAACTTTGAGAAATAACCTTTCTAATAGGGACGCAAAGAAATTCTTTCCCAGACATAGTTTTCTGCAGTCCAAAACGGTTATCATAAACTTTGCAAGAGTATTTTTTATCTTCTTCTAGAATAAGATTTTGGCAGGGGTCATCTTCAAAAACACCGCAACAAGCACCGCAACGCTTGCATTGACTTTCATATTCTTCTAATTTTTTATCTTGGTATAAAGAATATTGATCTTCCATGGTTATACAATAAAAAAGACACCTACAAAAACAGGTGTCTTAAAAAGAATCCGCCGATAAAGGGTGTTTCTGTCTTTCCTCACCTCTTTACCTTGTTTCGGCAGCCCAGCCACCTTATTGCCCTTATCTGCCTAACTAACTTGTTTCTAACATCTTGTTACACTGCAAGTTACAGCTTGTTAAGAGCAGCTTAGGTCTGCAGCTTTGCGTCCCCTGATTTCTCAGGGTTTACCTTTATCGGCTATATATAAGTATACACTAAAATACACCAGATTTCAAGAAAAATCTTAAGCTCTAGTTTTAATTTCCGAAAGTCTTTTGATGCGCTTAAGCATATTTGGATGCGTACTTAAAGTTTCCATTAAGCGATCCCCAAAGCCTAATTTTATTTCTTTATGATTCAACGCCAACATTTCATTAGCATTAATTGAGCCAGAATTATCTAAATCTAAATCCTTGAGTTGGCGAATTTCCTTTAATGCCTGCGAAGGATCATTGACAAAAAATGCCTTTAGGCCTTCGGTTTCTTTAAGCTGCTCTCGCGATAAACGCGCCGAGCCATAAACTAATTTATAAAGTGCTGAAGCTAAAAAATGTGGTTGGCTGCCAAGTTCAACCGAACCCTGATCTGCAAAGTATTCACGGATACGGGAAGCATAAAGTACTAGAAGGTTTGTGATAAAATAAAATAAAAATGCCGCTAATCCAACCAAAACAGCATTACCGCCATCCCTTCGGTTAGAGCGAGAATACATCATACTCCAAGCGATACGATACAAGATTATAGGAATCACGGAAAGTAAGGTTATAGTTAACACATCTCGATTGCGTAAATGCGAGATCTCATGACCCAAAACTGCGCGCAATTCTTCTTCGTCTAATAAACGCATTATTCCTTGAGTAACACAAATTCTTCCGTCGGACTTCCAACGGCCAAAGGCAAAAGCATTAGGGATAGCAATTTGTGCAATGCCTATTCGCGGGGTTGGTAAATTTGCTCGCCTAGCTAAATCTTGGACCATCTGGTGTAATCTCGGGTATTCGCGAGCATCTACATATTTAACCCGCATAGACCATTCAACTAATTTTGGCCCAACCATATATTGAATAAACATTATTACTAGCGACAAGCCTAAATAAAACCAAAAATTAGTTACCCCCATTTGGTATGAAATAACTGAAACTACCGCATAGAGGATAGAAAATAAAATTACGACCAATAAATACATTCTTATTTTTAACCAAAACATAAACAATCCCTCCTAATATTAACCAAATCAGTATATACTATTTTTATGAGTTTGTCAAGATAATCTCGACGAGAAAATGCGGATTATTAGGTCTCTTTAATCAAATCTTTGATTTTATTAATATTTTTGCGGGCTTCTATTTCTCCACGCTCTCGAAATTCTTTTACCTTATTAAATTCAAGCCAAAATAGGTCTCTGACATCTGGATGAATAACTAAATCTGCTTCTTGAGCGCTTTTTTTAACAATCTCGTATTGCATTATTTCAATACTGCTAAAAACTAAATCTAAGAAATTAGTTTTGAACATATTTTTAAATTTTTTGGGATTGAATTCTAATTCGTGTTTAATTTTATCTCTGCGCCACGCTAAAATATCTTCGCGCGATGGTATAACGTTTACAGCAATAATTTTTTTTAGGCCCAATTTTACTAAGGCCTCTGTTGGTAAAGGGCTCAACACCCCTCCATCGAGCAAAAGTTCATTTTTAAACTCGATTGGCCTAAAGATACCAGGCATCGCAGATGAAGCCATTATGGCATCAACCAAAGACCCTTCATCAATAATTACAGATTCCTTATTCTTTACATCATAAGCTAAAATTTTAAGCGGAAGCCTGATATCGTAAAATGTTTTTTTACCTAAATATTTTTTTAATAAATTAGCAAGTTTATATCCTTTAACAAATCCTGTGGTAGGAAAAGTTAGATCAATTAATCTATTAAAAAATTTCTTGCCAGAGAATTCCTTCGACATTATTTCTTCAATTTCACTTGCCTTATAACCTGTAACCCAAAAGCTAGCTACTGCCGCTCCAATACTGGAACCTGTAATTATATCAATAGGGATATTTTCTTCTTCAAATACCTTTAAAACGCCAATGTGTGCAAGCCCAAAAGCTGCTCCACTTCCTAAAGCAAGCCCGACTTGTATACCAGATAATTGACGCGAGATTCTTCGAATTACCCGCGCATATTCAGATTCAGGATTATCTAATATAATCGTATCATGTTTTAAAACATCCGTTCGCGGCAAGGTCGCAAAAATAGAGTGTTTCAACAACTCTATTCTTTCTTGATGCGGAACGCTGGGGGTTATTGATTGCTCGTTAATAATGACTCTGATTTTTTCTGCTTTATATTTTAATTTTTCTCCTAAATCCAGAATTAATTGACTAGTCACGCCTAATTCTAATCCTAAAGACCGAGAAACAATATGAATTTCATCAGATTGGCCAAGAATCTCAAAAATAGCTTCGTTCATACCACTAGCTAAATCAATAATCAAATAATGATAATCGTTAGTGAGTAAACTTAAGATTGCAGTAAGCTTTTTGTAATCTGAAGGCTCATAAGAAATAGATATTAAATCAATTCCATAAGAAGTATTTGTAATATTAGATTTTATTGCCTCAAAGTTAATCGATATTTTTGCTAAATCAATAGTTTTACCTTGATTTATACCTAAACGCTCTGTAACCCTATGTGTTTTTGTATTTAAATCTACTAAAATAATCTTTTTTTTAGTATGTAAACTCAATCCCAAAGAAAGATTAATGGCATAGGTAGTTTTACCGATACCCGGATAAGCACTATAAACAGAAATAATTGTACTTTCAAAAACGCTTTTTTGGTGGATATCTTTTCGCTTGAGCCTGCGAGAAAGAGTCTGACTTAAATCTAAAGCTAGCTCTGGAATATTTTTTATTATAAAATTAAAATCGTCCTTGGTAATTACTAAAAGTACAGATTCATTAAGCGCCTGTGCGCTAACCGAGTGATTATCCCCAGTTAAAAGTGAAATAATCCCAAAATATTGGCCACGGTGTAAATATTCTAAGATATTTTCTCGACTAGTAAGACCTGCTGTGTAGATTTTTATTCTACCTGTAACTAAACAGTAAAATGCATCCGGGGCGTCGCCTTCATTATAAATAATACTATTTTTTTTAAATTCTTTTAACTGGGAATACTCGTCAACAATATCGATTTGCTCTTTTGTTAGATTAGAAAAAAGAGGAATTTGGCTGATAACGATTTTTTTATTGAGATTTAATATACTCATAAAGAGTTGTTTTTACAAATAGTACTAAAATCCCAAGCAGACTTTCTAATTATTCTTTTTAAAGAAGTATAATCGATTTCTACTAGCCCAAAGCGCGCTCCAAAACCTTTGTCCCACTCAAAATTATCCATTAGCGACCAATAAATATATCCTATCACCGGAACTCCTAAATCAATAGCTTTTTTGACGTATTTTAGGTGCT
Organism: Candidatus Omnitrophota bacterium; assembly: GCA_040755235.1. Taxonomy (GTDB): domain Bacteria; phylum Omnitrophota; class Gorgyraeia; order Gygaellales; family JBFMBJ01; genus JBFMBJ01. The sequence goes on along the minus strand of JBFMBJ010000009.1, from coordinate 12,350 downwards.
CATAAATAAAACGAAAATAGTTTTCATCTTTCTCCTGGCAACTGCCGTTTTCAGTAATTAAAATGGGCAAGTTATATTTTTTAAGTGAAACTAAACAATCAAGTATTCCCTCTGGATAAATTTCCCAACCCAGGCTATTTCGCCAAGTAATATTATGATGGCTATCTGGGCAATTATTTGCCCAAAAAGCATTGAGGCTTAAATTCTTAACTATTACTATATCCCGAGTATAATAATTTACGCCAATAAAATCCGAATGGTTTTTTATCGCATCTAAAAATATTCGGTTAAAAAAATTATCCCGAAACCTAGCAGCTAATTTGTTTAATAAATAATTTTTATAAGTACAAGGCATAAATAAGCGCGTGTTTTTTGCAATACCCACGCGTGGTTTGGCTAAAAGCTTATCTTTATAAATTTTATGAATCAAGCTAAAAGCTTTATTGTGGGCTTTGATTAAATTTTTCATAACTCTCATCGAATGCGAAAATGATTTTTTCTGCGGCGGCCAGATACCTAATAAATAAGAATTATACACAAAGACCATGGGCTCATTAATAGTTACCCAATAGGTCACCTCACTTGTTAGATATGCGACTACCTTTTCAACATAACGTAAAAAATAATTTACTGCTTTTGGATTTTCCCATCCGCCTTTTTCTAAAAGCCATTTGGGATTGGTAAAATGATGTAACGTCACGACGGGTTCTAAGTTTCTCTCGCGTAAAGCCCGCACTACATCACGATAATGATTGAGCTCTTGTTCATCAAAGATACCTTCTTCTTTTTCAATCCTGGACCATTCAATTGAAAAACGATGACAGTTATGCCCTAATTCTTTTGCAAGATTAAAATCTTCTTTGTATAATTCATAATGATTGCAGGCAATTCCTGAATGAAATTCTAGCTTTTCCTTTAATTCCCAGTCCCACCAATCACAAAAAGAATTATTCCCCTCTACCTGATAACTAGAAGTTGCTGCTCCCCAAAGAAAATTTTTTGGAAATTTATTATCTATCATTTTTAGTAAAAAATTTTATTTTTTTAAATAGTTTTTTTAATAAACCTGAATCCTTCTTACCCGGGTACTTTTCTACGCCGCTAGATAAATCAATTGCATTGGGTTTAGTTTTTTTTATTGCCTTTGTAATATTATTCGGATTTAAACCTCCGGATAAAATTATGGGTTTTTTAATTTTTTTTACTAATTTTATCAACTCCCAATCAAAAGTTTCACCTGTGCCACCAATTTTATTTTTTTGATAGGTATCTAAAAGATAATAATCAACCTTGTATTTAGGAATATCTTTTAGGCTATTTCTGTTTTTTATCCTAAAAGCCTTTATAACTTTATAATCTCTAAACCTTTGACAATAGCTAGGTGATTCATTTCCGTGAAATTGTAAAATATTTAATTTGCAATTACGGACAATTTTCTTAACGAGACGCTCTTTTTCATTAACAAAAACACCGACTTTATTTATTCTAGAAGGTAATTTTTCGATAATTTTTTTGGCTTTTTGGGGATTTATGTAACGTGGGCTTTTTTTATAGAAAATAAAACCTAACGTGTCAGCACTTTCCTTAATAGCTGTTAGCGCATCTTTTAAATTAGTAATTCCGCATATTTTTATTTTAAGCATGCTTTAGTTCTTCAATTTTCTTTTTAATATTTTTTGATTTCACTAAAGCTTCGCCTACTAAAATAGCGTTTATTTTTTTTAATTTTTTTAAATACAAAACATCATTTTTAGTATTAATTCCGCTTTCGCTAACAATAATTTTATTATGCGGAATAAAATTTATGAGTTTTTTTGTAGTTTTTAAGTCGACTTTGAACGTTTTTAAAGAGCGATTATTAATCCCGATATTTTTTGCACCCACAGCTAGTGCTTTTTTCAAATCATTTCTTGTATGTACTTCTACTAATGAATGTAGCCCTAACTTGTTTGATAAATTTAAAAAGCTTTTTAATTCATCTTTGGTTAAAATTGAAGCAATTAATAAAATCGCATCGGCACCAGCTAATTTTGTTTCATAAACTTGATAGGCGTCAATAATAAAATCTTTTCTTAAAATTGGCAAATTAGTTATTTTTTTTATTTTTTTAATGTATTCAAGTTTTCCTTTAAAAAATTTTTCATCTGTTAAAATAGATAATGCATCTGCACCAGAGCGCTGGTAAATTTTTGCCAAGCCCAGAGGATTAAAATCGTAAGATAAGATTCCTTTCGAAGGAGATGCCTTTTTTATTTCAGCAATTAAATTAATGCCTTTTTGGGAGAGTGATTTTTGGAAATTCCTTATTGGGGTTTTATTTTTATTTATTTCCCGAAGAAGATACTTTAAAGGAACTTTATTTTTTTTTAGGCTTACTTCTCTTCTTTTTTCTTTGATTATTTTTGCAATAATCATTTATTGGAATATTCTTTTAAAAGCTCTAGTTTTTCATAAGCTTTACCTGTATCTATTGATTGAATGGCTAATCCAATCCCTTCTTTAATAGAACGGGCTTTATCTGCAGCATAAATGGCACAACCAGCATTTAATAAAACAATATCTCTTTGCGGACCAGATTTACCGGTCAAAATATCTTTTATGATTTCTACATTTTCTGTTACGCTGCCGCCTTTTAAATCCTCTATTGAAGCTTTTTTAAACCCTAATCTAACAGGATTTATTTTATATGTTTTTATTTTATTATTTTGAAATTCACTTACAATAGTTTGAGTTGTCGTAGTTACTTCATCTAAGCCGTCTAAACCATGGATTACTAAAGTATGCCTTGTGCCCAGGTTCCCCAAAACTTGCGCAACCATTTCAGTCAATCTTTCATCATAAACACCTACTAATTGATGTGTGGCATTTGCCGGATTAGTTAAAGGCCCCAATAAATTAAACATGGTCCTAATTCCTATTTCTTGGCGTACGGGTGCGGCATATTTCATCGCCGGATGTAATTGCGCGGCAAATAAAAACCCGATACCAATTTCATCCAAACAATATGTTAATTTTTCTTCATTGATATTAATATTTATTCCCAAGCCTTCCAATAAATCAGCACTACCGCAAAAACTAGAAACACTGCGATTTCCGTGTTTTGCTACAGTAATCCCTGCACCCGCTGCAACAAAAGCAGCGGCGCTAGATATATTAAATGTCCCCTTCCGATCTCCGCCTGTACCACAGGTATCCAAAATTACTTCTTTTTTTGTTTTAATTTTCTTAACATGCTTACGCATAACCTCTGCGCTAGCAGTAATTTCCTCGACCGTCTCACCTTTAGTGCGCAGTGCCGTTAAAAAAGAGGCGATTTGAGCCTGTGTGACAAAGCCATTCATAATTTCTTCCATTACACCAGACATCTCGTACTGGTTTAAATTTTGCTTTTCAATTAATTTAGCAATTGCTTCTTTAATCATTTTTATATTTTAGAAAATTATTTAATAAATTTTTCCCTACTTTAGTTAAAATCGATTCTGGATGAAATTGTACACCCCAGACCAAATAATTTTTGTGTTTTAAGCCCATAATTTCATTTTGTTTTGTCCAAGCTGTAATTTCTAGGCAATCTGGTAATGTCTTTTTATCTACTAGTAATGAATGGTATCGCGTTGCCTCAAAGGGATTGGGTAAATTTTTAAAAATTGTTTTTTTATTGTGATAAATCATCGAAGTTTTACCATGCATTAAGTTTTTTGCATGAATGATCTTTCCGCCATAAACATAACCTATCGCCTGGTGCCCAAGGCATACCCCTAAAATAGGAATCCGGCCTGCAAATTTCTTAATCACTTCACAAGAAACTCCTGCATCTTCCGGCCTTCCCGGGCCAGGAGAAATAACTATTTTGCTTGGGGCCAAGCGTTTGATTTTCCCTAAACTTATCTTATCATTGCGAAAAACTTTTAAATCTTGCCCCAATTCACCTAAATACTGTACTAAGTTATAGGTAAAAGAATCATAATTATCAATCATTAAAACCATATTTATATCCTTATATTGCTTTTATCTGTGTAATCTATATTTTTTAATCTACGTAATCTGTGTTTCTATTCTTTTTCGCGCCAAATCCTTGCGCCTAATTTTATTAATTTTTGTTCTAAATTTTCGTAACCGCGCTCCAAATGATAGATACGAGAAATTTCAGTTCTACCTTTTGCAACTAGTCCTGCTAAGACTAAAGCTGCAGAAGCGCGCAAATCAGATGCCATGACCGGTGCACCAGACAAAGATTTAACTCCCTGAATTATTGCATGCGGCCCTTCTTTTTGGATACGTGCACCCATACGATTTAATTCCGCGGCATGGATAAATCTATCTGGATAAATTTTTTCAGTAATTACACTTACTCCGGGCGTTACCGCCATCAAGGCCATAAACTGGGCCTGCATATCTGTCGGAAAACCCGGGTAGGGAAGCGTTGTGATATTTACGGGATTTATTTTTCTTTTTGGCCTAACGATTAATTCACTATCCGATTTTTTAATTTCGATACCTGCTTCTTCTAGTTTATCAATAGTTGCGCCAAAATGTTCTCGTGCTACTTTTTTTATTTTTATACAACCTTTTGTAATTGCGCTAGCAAGCATAAAAGTCCCTGCTTCTATACGATCAGCTATAACCTCATGCTCTACACCATGTAATTCATCTACTCCTTCTATTTCAAGACGAGGGGTTCCCTGGCCTTTTATTTTTGCACCCATTTTAATTAAAAAATTGGCTAAATCTTGGACCTCGGGCTCGCAAGCAGCAGCCTCAATGATAGTTTTACCTTTGGCTAAAGTTGCTGCCATCATTACATTGCCGGTCGCTAAAACCGAAGAACCAAATTCTCCACCCAAATAAATATAATTTCCTTTTAAACCCTTTGTTTTTGCTATCACATAACCAGCTCGAATATCAATCTTTGTTCCGATAGCACTTAAGCCTTTAAGATGTAAATCTACGGGACGCACTCCAATAACACATCCACCCGGCAAAGAAACTTCAGCTTGTTTGTGCTTTGCCAAAAGCGGCCCTAAAACACAAAAAGAAGCACGCATGGTAGAAACTAGCTTATAAGGAGCTATAAATTTGCGTCGCGTTGTAGCTTCGGTTGTAACTACGCCATTATTAAAATTTGTTTTTATGCCAAGGCATTGCAAAAGCTTAAGCATGCTGTAAACATCACGTAAATCAGGAACATTTGTAATTTTACAGGGCTCATCTGTTAAAAGCGTTGCTGCCAAAATCGGTAGAACCGAATTTTTCGCACCACTAATTTCTATATCTCCTCTTAAAGGTATTCCGCCTTCGATAACAAGTTTATCCATTTTTTTTGGTTATTATTATCCTTTCAATACCCTGATAATCTTTTATTATATCTAATATTTCGAATTTTGCTTCTTTTTTTAAAATATTTTTTATATTTTCGTGCTGACTAAAACCCATCTCCATAATCAAGATACCATTTTCTTTTAAAAATTTTGGTGATTCTTTAATAATCTTTCGATAAAAATCCAAACCATCTTTTCCCCCATCTAAAGCTATATATGGTTCATAACTTAATTCGGGTTGTAAATTTTTTATATCTAAAGTTGAAATATATGGTGGATTGGTTATGATAAAATTAAACCTACCAGTTAAATTTTTAAATAAATCGCTTTGCTTAAATTTAATTTTTTTATCTACGTTATTTAATCTAGCATTAAGCTTGGCTATTTTTAAAGTCGCCTTAGAAATGTCACTTGCTACTAATCTAGCATCTGGTAAATATTTAGCTAAACTTACAGCGATACAACCGGAACCGCTACATAGGTCTAAAATTTGTATTTTCTTTTTTTGGCATAATTCTGATTTTATAATCTCAATTGATTTTTCTACGAGAAGCTCTGTTTCTGGACGTGGAATAAAGGTATCTTTGGTCAACTTAAAATCTAAACTCATAAATTCGGTTTTACCTAAGATATATTGCAAGGGCTCACCGTCGCGCCGCGCCTGTAAAATTTTATCCAGACGACATTTAAGATTATTATTCAAAATAATATCTTTAGTATATAAATCGCTCCTATTACAATTTAGGAGGCTAGTTAAAATAAATTCTTTTTCATCCATTTTTAAATTTGATCTGCTTTGGCTTTTTTCTCAGCTTCTAACAAGCCTTGTACTAACTCTTCTAAATCACCCTCTAAAACTTGATCCAGGCGATGTATAGTTAAATTAATCCGATGATCTGTAATTCTACGGTCAGGAAAATTATAAGTCCTAATCTTTTCACTGCGGTCTCCTGTACCAATTTGCGATTTTCTCTCTCGAGCTCGTTTCTTCTCTTCTTCTTGCTGTATTTGATCAAGTAAGCGTGCGCGCAACACCCTCATTGCCTTAGCTCTATTTTTTAATTGTGAACGTTCGTCTTGACACACCACTACCATTCCTGTAGGGTTATGCGTAATTCTTACTGCAGAATAAGTGGTATTTACAGATTGTCCTCCTGGACCGGATGAACAAAAAGTATCTACTTTAAGGTCGCTTGGGTCAATTTTTAAATCTACTTCTTCGGGCTCTACTAAAACTGCAACCGTGGCAGTGGAAGTATGAATTCGGCCTGAAGCCTCTGTTTGCGGAACGCGCTGCACCCGGTGTACGCCGCTTTCAAAACGTAATTCTCGATAAACATTTTTTCCTTTTATACTAAAAACTATTTCTTTGAAACCTCCCAATTCAGAAATATGGCTATCCAACATTTCAACAGACCAACCTTTTTTTGCAGCATATTTTGAATACATCCGGTATAAATCGCCAGCAAATAAACTTGCCTCCATGCCACCTGTGCCAGCACGTATTTCAATAATTACATCTTTATCTAAATTAGCTTTATCTTTATCTAACAAAGAGTCTATAAATTCTATTATTTCTTTTTCCTTTAGTTTAAAATCTTGGAGCTCTGATTTTGCTAAATTAATAAAATCTTCGTCATGTTTTTCACTAATTACCTTTTCTAAGTTTTTAATTTCTTGGTAGATTTTTTTATATTCACGAAAACTAGATACAACAGGCATAGCTTCCGAAAGTTCTTTGGCATATTTCTGATATTGGTTTTTATCCGCCAAGGTTTCCGGTAAACTCATCAAATGCGTCAATTCTTCATAGCGCTTTTCTATGCTATTTAATTTTTCTTGTAGATTATTTTGCATATTTTTTCATAAATTTCTCTACGCGGCCGGCAGAATCAACAAGTTTCTGCTTACCAGAGAAAAATGGATGACACTTCGAACAAATTTCCACTCGGATATTAGGTTTTGTGGAACGTGTATGAATCACTTCGCCACAAGCACACATTACCGTAGATTCTTTATAGCTGGGATGAATTTTTTCTTTCATTTTTTACCTCCTTTAATGAGCCCACAACTTAGAGAACAATAGTGAACGTAAGTTGTTTGGGCGAATTAAACCCCTCACTCAGAATTTATTCAAACAAATACCTTACTGAGTGAGGGGTCAAATTCAGCCAGCGAACTTACGAGCACTATCGTTCCGTAAGTTCGGACTTTATTTGACATTATTCATAGTTAATAAAAATTCTGGATTGGACTTTGTCTTAGCCAATTTATCCGTCAAAAGCTCCATTGCCTCAGCACTATTTAAATCATTCAAAGCCTTTCTTAAAAGCCAGACTTTCTGCAACTCATCTGGATGAAGAAGCAACTCTTCATGACGGGTGTTAGAACGCTTGATATCAATTGCTGGATAAATTCTTCTTTGGAATAAATTACGGTCTAGCTGCAATTCCATATTACCTGTTCCTTTAAATTCTTCAAAGATAACTTCGTCCATACGGCTACCAGTATCAACTAAGGCCGTTGCGATAATTGTTAAACTTCCGCCTTCATCTAACGCCCTGGCCGCACCAAAAAAGCGTTTTGGTTTTTGTAATGCATTTGAATCAATACCTCCGGATAGCACCTTGCCGCTATGCGGAATAACAGAATTGTAGGCGCGTGCAAGACGAGTAATGCTATCTAATAAGATTACTACATCTCTTTTATGCTCTACCAATCTTCTTGCTTTTTCTAAAACAATCTCGGCAACCTGCACATGGCGTTCTGGCGGTTCATCAAAGGTAGAAGAAATTACCTCACCCTTGACATGGCGCTGCATATCCGTAACTTCTTCTGGTCGCTCATCAATCAAAAGAACAATTAAGATTGTATCTGGTTGATTATGTACTATAGCATTAGCTATTTTCTGCAATAGAACGGTTTTACCGCTATAAGGAGGTGCCACAATTAAACCACGTTGTCCTTTACCAATAGGAGTTAATAAATCCATAATCCGCATAGAAAGTTCATTGGGGGTAGTTTCTAAAATGAATCTTTCTTTGGGATAAATTGGTGTAAGATTATCAAAGAGAATCTTATCCTTGGCTAATTCTGGATTTTCGAAATTAACCGCTTCAACTTTTAAAAGAGCAAAATATTTTTCGCCTTCTTTAGGTGGGCGGATTTGCCCAGAAACAATATCACCAGTACGTAGTTCGAATTTGCGTATCTGTGACGGAGAAATATAAATGTCATCCGGACAAGGCAGGTAATTATAATTTGGAGAACGCAAGAATCCAAATCCTTCAGATAAAATTTCTAATACCCCTTCTCCAAACATTAACCCTTCTTTTTCTGCCTGTCCTTGCAAAATCTTAAAAATAAGATCCTGTTTTCTTAAGCCCGTTATCCCATTAACATTAAGTTCTTTAGCAGTTTTATTTAATTCTGCAACTGTCATCTTTTTTAATTCGCTAATATCCATCTTACCGTTCATTTTACCCCCTTGGAATTTTGCAAAATTTTTTTAACTTGTTTTTCTATATCTGAAATGCTGCCGTTATTATCGACAACATAATTAGAAAATTTTAATTTTTCCTTTAAAGGCATCTGCAATTTGATACGTTTTATAATTTGGTTTTTACTTAAAATTGTTTTTCTCTGAATTCTTTTAATCTGATTCGAATAATTTGTTTTAACAACAATTACTTTATCTACAAATTTATTTAGACCTGATTCAATCAAGAGTGGCGCATCAATTACAATTAATTTTTTATTTGTTTTTCTAACCTTATTTTTTATTTCCTGAATTACGCATGGATGAAGGATTTTTTCTAACTTTTTAAGCAAGGCTTTGTTGTTAAAAACGATCTCTCCTATTTTTTTGCGATTTGTGGTACCAAAAATATTTAAAATTTTAGATTTTAGGTTCGGGTTATTTAGAAAATCATGGCACAGGTTATCTGCGTCAATAACTACTGCACCCAGCTTAGCAAATATTTTTGAAACCGTAGTTTTACCACTGCCAAAAGAACCGGTAACACCGATAATAATTTTTCTCATAGCTATAACTTAAATAACTTTAGTATAAAGCTCCAGATACTTTTCTGCTGCTGATTCCCAGGAAAAATCAAGTTCCATTGCTTTTTTAACTAGCGAACTCCAGGTTTTTTTATTTCTGTATTTAGTAAGAGCTTTTTTGATTATTGCTAAAAGTGCCTTGGAACTATACTCATCAAAAATAAAACCATTATCACTAGAAACGGTATCGGCAAGGCCTCCGGTTTTAAATACTAGAGGTATTGTCCCATATTTAAAACTAATCAGTTGACCTAACCCACAAGGCTCGTACTTAGAAGGCATAACAAAAATATCAGAACTTGCATAAATCTTATGTGCCAAGATATCGTCAAATTTGATATGATATGAAATTACCTTAGGATATTTCTTTGCCATTTCTTCGAGGAGTTTTTCGTATTTCAAATCGCCTGTCCCCAAGATTACAAACTGTAACTCCAAGTGACAAATCTTATCAATTATTTCTGCTAAGATATCTAGCCCTTTCTGTTCTGCAAGACGTCCTACAATACCAAACAAAGGCACATCTTTTTTGGCTAAACCGCATTCTTTTTTTAAGTTTTCTTTATTTACATATTTATCTTTTATAGAGCTAAGGGAATATTTTTTTAGGATAAATTTATCTTTGGCTGGGTCCCAAATAGAATAGTCAATACCATTTAAAAGACCAAAAAGGCTGTCTTTTCTTTTTAATAAAACCCCTTCTAGGCCGCAACCAAATTCCTTGGTTTGGATTTCTTTGGCGTACGTAGGGCTAACAGTATTAATTAAATCTGCAAACATCAGTCCACCTTTTAGAAGATTTACCTTATCATAAAACTCCAAGCCATCAATATTAAAATATGACCAATCAAGCCCTAATTTAGGAAATTCGTCCTTAGAAAATAAACCTTGATATCCAAGATTATGCACGGTAATAATTGTTTTTAATTTTGAATAAAAATTATCATTTTTATAAATTGATTTTAAATATACAGGTACAAGTGCAGTTTGCCAATCGTGGCAATGGATAATATCGGGCTTAAAATTAATTTCTTTTAATAAAGTCAGTGCGCGTTTACAGAAAAAAGAAAATCTTTCTAAGTTATCTGGGTAATCACCGGTTTTTGTTCCATAAAGAGCGTCTCGATCAAAATATTTAGAACTTTTTATCAAATAGACCTTGATATTTTTTCCTATTTTAGCCACATCAACGTCTTCACCAATACTGGTAATGGTAAACTGTTGAGTATTAATTGTTTTATATTTAGGAATAATGACGATTATTTCTTGCTTTAAATCTTCTAAAGCTAAAGGTAGAGCTCCTACAACGTCTGCAAGCCCTCCAGTTTTTGCAAATGGAACCATTTCTGAAGCACACATTACTATTTTCATACTACCTCCTTTAATTCTAACCAATTTTCTCCTATGGAAATTTTTACTTTTACGGGAACTTCTAACTTTATTACATTTTCCATTTTTTCTCTTACTATTTTTTTAATTTCATCTAATTCATTTTTTACAACATCAAATACCAATTCATCATGTACCTGTAAAATCATCCGCGAATGTAAATTTTTGTTTTTTAATTCTTGATCTACATTAAGCATGGCTAATTTTATTAAATCTGCAGCCGAACCTTGAATACTGGTATTTACAGCTTGGCGCTCTGAAAGCATGCGGATACTGTTATTTTTACTTAAAATTCCGGGTAAATATCTACGCCTATTTAGAATTGTCGTAACAAACCCCTGGGTTCTAGCTAATTTTATTTGTTTTTCTATATAATCTTTTACCTTCGGATAACGCAAGAAATACGTATCAATAAAACTTTGTGCCTCTTCATAAGTGATATCTAAATCCTTAGCTAAGCCAAATTGGCTCATTCCATAAATTATCCCAAAATTTATACGTTTGGCTGTTTCACGCATTTTATCTGTAACACTAATTTCATCTATTCCAAAAATTGAAGCTGCTGTTGTTTTATGCACATCTTGATTGTCTTTGAATGCCTTTATTAAATTTTTATCCTCTGATAAATGCGCTAAAATCCTTAATTCTATTTGTGAATAATCACTAGATAAAATATAATCCTTGCTTGCTATAAAAGCCCTTCTAATCTCTCGCCCTAAATCTGTCTTAATGGGAATATTCTGTAGATTCGGATTACTTGAACTAAGACGGCCGGTTTCTGTCCCGGTCTGCAAAAATGTTGTATGTAGCTTATTATCTTTATCAACCAACGGAAGCAAGCCATCGATATAAGTAGATTTTAATTTTGCTAATTGCCGATATTCTAAAATTAATTTGGGTAGATCGTGAGTTTTTGCTAGTGTAACTAAAACCTCTTCATCCGTAGAAAAACCGGTTTTAGTTTTTTTAATAACTGGTAATTTTAATTTTTCAAACAAAATTACGCTTAATTGTTTGGGTGAATTAATATTAAATTCTTCTTTGGATTCTTGATAAATTTGTTTAATTAAATCCCTAAGGCGCTCTTCTATCTTTTTATTTAAATTATTTAAAAACCTTACATCTACTTTTATCCCATTTAATTCCATATCTGCCAAAACACTTACTAAAGGCATTTCTAATTTAAAAAATAAATCGGATAGATGCATTTCATTCAATTTCTTTTCTAAAATTGGCTTTAATTTAAAAATCAGGTTTGCTTTTTGAAAAGATTGCAGTTTCGATTCATCTTTAATGACTCCAAGATTATTCCAAATTAATGTTGAAAGAGAAAAATCCCTGCCAGATGAATTTATAAGGTATTCTGCAACCATTATATCAAAATAAATGCCTGCTAAATTAATTTTCTTATCTGCCAAAAAAAATTTTGTTTCTTTAAGATCGCAACCTATCTTTTTTATTCTGGGATCACTTAAGAGATATGGGTCTTTTGCCTGATAAATACATTCATCATTTGCACAAATACTTACATTTGTATTATCTTTATCTAACCAGATTGCAAAAGTATCGTATTTTTCTAAA
>JBFMBJ010000008.1:0-19604 GCA_040755235.1 Candidatus Omnitrophota bacterium | reverse complement strand
CAAATGACCGCCCAAAGTTGGCTTGTATTTCAACTAACTAATTCATCATTTCTTCTAGGGTTAGTGGGATTTTTTAATACCATACCTGTTTTTTTATTTTCTTTATTTGCGGGAGTAATCGCAGACAGATTTAATAAAAAAAATATTATGATTCTTACTCAATTTTCTTTTATGATTTTAGCTTTTATTTTAGCGATATTAACTAGTTTTGGAATAATTAATGTAAAGCAATTAGTAATTATTTCTTTATTAAATGGTTTTGTTATGGCTTTTGATGCCCCAGCTAGGCAATCAATGGTTGTAGAGTTAGTTGGTAAAAACCACCTTTTAAATGCAATTGCCCTAAATTCCGCAGCTTTTAATTCAGCGCGGATTATTGGCCCAGCACTAGCAGGAATTTTGGTAAGTGTTATTGGTATGGCTGGTTGTTTCTATTTAAATGGTATAAGTTTTTTAGCGGTAATAATTGCCCTTTTATCAATCAAATTAAATTACAACAAATCTACTCAATTAACTCAAAATAATTTTTGGAAGGATTTATTAAATGGCCTAAATTTTATAAAAAATAATAAAATCATTTTTACGCTAGTTTTGATGGCAGGAATCTTAAGCTTATTCGGGGTGTCTTATGCAATTTTAATGCCGGTATTTGTAAAAAGCATATTTAGCAGCGGGATAAAATTATTAGGAGTTTTTATGTCTGCGGCTGGTATTGGTGCGTTAATAGGTGCTTTGAGCTTAGCAAAATTAGGAGATTTCAAATTTAAAGGTAAATTTTTAGTCGTAACAGTTTTTGTTTTTTCTTTATCATTGGTTTTATTTTCATTTTCAAAAAATTTAATTCTGTCTCTTTTATATTTAACATTAATTGGCTGGAGCTCTGTTGCCTCAATGTCATTAATTAATACCTTATTGCAAATTAATGTTCACGATGAATATCGGGGAAGGGTAATGAGTGCATTTATGTTAACTTTTGCCGGGTTCATTCCATTTGGAAATTTACTGGCTGGATCTTTAGCTCAATTTTTTGGTGCGTCTTTAGCGATTTCATTTGGCGCCATTGCTTGTTTTATTTCCTTTTCAATATTAATTATTTCAAATAAAGATATTATAAATTTATAAAGATGAACCCCGCCCTTCCTAAAAGATGGAAAGGAAGAGCTGGGTAACAGTGTAATAAAATAATTATTTACCCCCAAATTTAAAGAGAAAGGAAGGGCGGGGTGAAGAATTTCCAAGTTGCTGAAACTTTTCGAAATATTGCCAAGATCTTAGAAATAAAAGGGGATAATCCTTTTAGAATTAGAGCTTATGAAAGGGCCGCGCTTAATATCGAAAATTTATCTGTCGATATCGAAGATTTAGTTAAAGATGATAACCTCAAAAGCATCCCCGGCATTGGAGAGGACTTAAACAACAAAATAAAAGAAATAGTTAATACCGGAAAATTGAAATTTTATGAAGACCTTAAGAAGAGTTTTCCTTCGGGCTTAATGGAGATTTTAGCCATTCCTTCAGTTGGCCCAAAAACAGCAAAACTTTTTTATGAAAAGTTAAAGATAAAAGATGTCTTGAGTTTAGAGAGATCTGCTAAAAAGGGTAAATTAATAGGGCTTCCCGGGGTAAAAGAAAAAACTGTACAAAATATCTTAGAAGGGATAGAGCTTGTGAAAAAAGGCAGAGAGCGTATGAATTTGGCAGAAGCCTTAAGAATAGCTCAAGAATTTGTTGATGCTTTAAAAAAATTACCAGAGGTTAAAAAAATAAGTACAGCAGGATCCTTGCGCAGGATGAAAGAAACAGTTAGGGATATTGATATTCTCGTTACTTCTTCTGATCCTAAAAAAATAATGGATGCCTTTGTGAAATTTCCGCTTGTCAAAAATATCTTGGCACACGGAGAAACTAAGTCTTCGATTATAAGCAAAGAAAATATACAAGTAGATTTGCGCGTGGTTGAGCCAAAGAGTTTTGGCGCAGCATTAGTATATTTTACCGGATCGAAGAGTTTTAACATTAAATTACGCCAGCTTGCTTTAAAAAGAAAATTAAAAATTAATGAGTATGGGATTTTTGATAAAAAAGAAAAATGGCTTGCAGGGATAAGCGAAGAAGAGATGTTTAAATTTTTAAAATTAGAATATATTGTTCCAGAATTAAGAGAAGATAGAGGAGAAATAGAATTAGCTAAACTTAATCAATTGCCGGAATTACTCCAGTTTCAAGACATAAGAGGCGATTTTCATGTTCATTCCGAGTGGTCTGATGGCACAAATTCCATTGAAGAAATTGCTGAAATTGCCCACAGCCGTGGTTACGAATATGTGGTTAGTTGCGATCATTCGCAGAGTTTAAAAGTAGCCAATGGGCTTAGCCCAGCAGAATTAAAAAAGAAAAAGCTAGAAATCGATAAAGTAAATAAAAAATATAAAAATTTTCGGGTCTTATTCGGAACAGAAGTTGATATTGATTCCAGTGGTAATTTAGATTATAAGGATGAAATTTTAGCAAATTTTGATATCGTGGTTGCGGCAATTCACAGCGGTTTTAAGCAATCTAAAGATCAGTTAACAAGAAGAATTATTAAGGCATGTTCCAATAAATATGTTAATATAATAGCGCATCCAACAGGCGTACTTTGGGGCACACGCGCTGCTTACGATTTGGATTTTGATAAAATATTTAAAGTTGCCAAGGAAACCAACACATTTTTAGAGATAAATTGTTTTCCCAATCGTCTCGATTTAAATGATATAAATGCCCATCATGCAAAAGAATCGGGAGTAAAGCTAGCTATTGGCACAGATTCTCATATCATTGACCAACTGGATTTTATGAAACTTGGTGTCGCAGTTGCTCGGCGCGGCTGGCTGGGTAAAAAAGATGTTATTAATACTTTAAGTTTAAGAGAATTATTAAAGGCGATAAAAAAATGAAAATAAATCAAAATTACAATTTAAAATTTAAAATTTCTAAAAGATTTTGGATTTTACTATATCATTTTTCATTTTGCATTTTAATTTTTACATTTTTAACTGGTTTTAGGCTCTTTGGCAAAAAGCCCTTTTATAAAGCAACAGGGATAATGATGGGTAGCTACGTAGAGATTACTTCTGATAGCCTGCGGGCGCATAAAATATTCTTCGATGAGATAGAACGCCTAGAAAAAATTTTCAGTAAATATATTCCAGAAAGTGAAATTTCACAACTTAATGCACAAGGCAAATTAAAAGTCAGTCCAGAAACACTAGACGTCATAGAACAGTCTTTAGAATTTTATAATATCACAGGTAAGCTTTTTGATATCAGCGTTGGGCCATTAATAGATTTGTGGGGTTTTACCGATAAAAAATATCGCATACCGAGTGAGGAAGAAATTAAAAATACGCTTATGTTGGTAGTAGAAGATAGGATTATTATTGATAAAAAAAATAGTATTGTTGAATTGGGGCTTGTGGGTATGAAAATTGACTTGGGTGGCGTTGCGCCAGGCTATGCTATTGATAGCTCCGTAAAAAAACTAAGGGCGGCAGGCATTAAGAATTTTATAATAAACGCAGGAGGAGAAATTTATTGCGCTGGAACTAAAAACAACCGGCATTGGAAAGTTGCCATACGTCATCCGCGAAATCCAGAAAATATTATTATACAACTGGAATTAGAAGATCAGGCAGTAGCTACCTCCGGAGATTACGAGCAGTATTTTAATATTGAGGGAAAGCGTTACAGTCATATTATTGATCCGCGCACGGGGAGTCCTGCAAAAACAGATGTGGTAAGTGTTACTGTAATTGCTCCAGATTGTACAACCGCTGATATTTTATCAACAAGTTTAGTTTTATTAGGAAAAGAAAAGTCAATAAAATTAATAGAGCGGCTTAGAGGGGTAGATGCAGTAATAATTACTCAAGATGAAGAAGGACAATTAGATGTTTACGATACTCGAAAAGACGCAATTATCATCGACAATTAAAAAAATAAAAATTAAAGCTCCGGAAATATCTCTTAAAGCCAAAGCTGGGCAATTTGTAGTTTTGGTGGTGGACGAAAAAGGAGAGCGTATTCCTTTGACTTTAGCTGATTGGGATATAGCTTCTGGCACAATTACTTTAATTTTTCAGGAAGTTGGGTTTACCACAAAAAAATTGGGGACTTTAAATGTAGGTGATTCGATTCAACACTTACTCGGGCCGCTAGGAAAGCCCGCAGATATAGAAAAATTTGGCACGGTTGTTTGCATAGGTGGCGGAGTGGGAATTGCTGAAGTTTATCCTTTGGCGCTCGCCTATAAAAAAGCAGGAAACAAAGTTATAGCTATTCTGGGTACGCGTTCCAAAGAACTTGTGATTTTAGAAAATGAATTAAAAAAATTTTGTGATCAAGTTCTAGTAGCCACAGACGATGGTTCGTACGGCCAAAAAGGTTTTGTCACCGATGTTTTAATACAGATTATCACAGATAAAAAAAACGGATTACCACAGATAGATTTGGTTTACGCCATTGGCCCAGTAAAAATGATGAAGGCGGTTTCAGAGTTAACGCGAAAATATAATATTAAAACTTTTGTCAGTTTAAATCCAATTATGGTTGATGCCACAGGAATGTGTGGCTCGTGTCGTTGTAAAGTGGCAGGAAAAACTGTTTTTGGTTGTGTTGATGGCCCAGAATTTAATGGCCACGAAGTTGATTTTGATGAGTTAGAAAAAAGATTAAGGCTTTTTGAGGAACAAGAGAAGAAGATAGCCTAGAGAGATATATTTAATAATTTTTTTCTCAAGGGTCGATTTTTTAACGCTAAAGTTCTTTTATATTTCGGTGGCTGTGGAACTCATTCGTCGGTTCTTACCAGGACGAACTCAAACATCCTCGCCATCCGCCAAAAATTTTGGCGGATTCCCGAAACAATAAAAGCGTGCTTTAGCTAAAATCTCCATTCGATAAAAATTATAAATATATCTCACGTTTTATTTTAAATAAAATTCGATATTTATGCGCAATAAAGTAAAACAACAAGAAGTTAAAAAACGAGTAAGTAATTTTTTTGAAGTAGCTCTTGGTTTTTCACCAGAAGAGGCTATTAAAGAAGCTAGCCGCTGCCTGCAATGTAAAGATCCGGCTTGTGTAAAAGGCTGTCCTGTGGGAATTGATATCCCGAGTTTTATTAAATTAATTAAAGCTGGAAAAACCAAAGAAGCCTTAGAAAAAATAAAAGAAAAAAATAATTTGCCAGCAATTTGTGGCAGGGTTTGCCCGCAGGAAGATCAGTGCGAGGCAGTGTGCGTTTTAAATAAAAAAAAGATTCCAATCAATATTGGAGCTTTGGAAAGATTTGCAAGTGATTATGGAACAAATCAGTCATCAGTTGTTAGTCATCAGTTGTCAGATAAAAATAATCTAAAAACTGAAAACAAAAAACTAAAAACTGCCAAGGTTGCCGTTGTTGGCTCTGGCCCCGCTGGCCTAACTTGTGCCGCAGATTTGACTAAGCTTGGGTATCAAGTTACAATTTTTGAATCTTTGCATTTACCTGGTGGAGTTTTAAGTTACGGCATTCCAGAATTTCGACTGCCCAAAAAAATAGTTCATGACGAAGTCCAGTATATTAAAAGTTTAGGTGTAGAATTAAAAGTTGATACTTTAATTGGCAATACTTATTCCATAGAAGAATTATTTAAAAATGGTTTTAAGGCGATTTTTGTTGCCACAGGTGCAGGCCTTCCGCAATTTTTAGGAATTGAAGGAGAAAATTTAGATAGAGTTTATTCGGCAAATGAATTTTTGACCCGAGTTAATTTAACTAAGGCCTATAAATTCCCAGAACATGCCACTCCTATAAATATTGGTGAGAAAGTTGCAGTAATTGGTGGCGGTAATGTCGCGCTTGATTCTAGCCGTGTTGCACTTCGATTAGGGAAAAATGTAACTTTAGTTTATCGAAGAACTGAAACTGAAATGCCAGGCCGCTTAGAAGAAATTGAAAATGCAAAAGAAGAAGGGATAATTTTTCAATTTTTAACTCAACCTGTAAGAATTATTGGTGATGAAAAAGGGTATGTTTTAGGCCTAGAGTGTGTTAAAATGGAATTAGGTGAACCTGATGAATCAGGCAGACGCCGTCCGCTACCAGTAAAAAATTCAAATTTTATTTTGGATGTGGATACAGTGATTGTGGCTATTGGACAAAATCCAAATCCTTTATTACCAAAGGCAACTAGAGGATTAAATTTAAATCCAAACGGCACAATACAGGTGGACAAACATTTTATGACTTCGATTAAGGGAGTTTTTGCTGGAGGAGATATTATCACCGGAGCAGATACTGTAATTTCTGCAATGGGCGCAGGGAAAAAAGCGGCGATTGAGATAGATAAGTATGTTAAAAGTCTAAAAGTCGAAAGTTAAAAGTTTAAAAGTATTATGGAAAATAAAATTACTGTTCAAGATATTTTAAATCTGAAAAATAAACGTAAAATCACTATGCTTACTGCTTACGATTATCCGCTTGGATTTTTAGTGGATAAGGCGGGCATTGATATGATTTTGGTGGGCGATTCTTTAGCAAATGTAGTTTTGGGTCTAGATTCAACAACCAAAGTTGGAATGACCGAGATGATTCACCATGCAAAAGCAGTAACGCGCGGCGTGAAACACGCTTTGGTAATTGGTGATATGCCTTACGAATCTTATCAAGTAAATCCCGATGATTGTGTAAAAAACGCCCAAAGATTTATTAAAGAAGCAAATTGTGATGCGGTAAAATTAGAATGGTTTGATCAATGTTCAGAAGTAACTAAAAAAATAGTTGATTCTGGAATTGCTGTGATGGGGCATATTGGTTTAACTCCGCAGACAGTAGATAAATTAGGTGGTTTTAAAGTACAAGGAAAAGACGCAGAGGCGGCTCAACGGTTAATAGATCAGGCAATTAATTTAGAAAAATGCGGATGTTTTGCAATAGTTTTAGAATGTGTCCCGGATAAAATCGCAGCGATGATTACTGAGAGAATAAAAATTCCTACGATTGGAATTGGTGCGGGAGTTAATTGCGATGGGCAAGTTTTAGTAATCCATGATATGATTGGCCTCTATGATCGCTTCACGCCAAAATTTGTAAAAAAATATATTAATCTTTCTCAAATAATTACTAAAGCATTAGAAGATTATAAAAATGATGTTTTATCCGGCAACTTCCCCGGCCCCGAACATAGCTTTACGATTAAAGAGGAAGAGTTGAAGAAGATAAAGTAGAAAATACTGTTAAACATGTTACCCAACAAGTATTACAATAAACTTATTTGTTGGTTAACTTTTTTCTTGACAATTGTTACCTAACAAGTTATACTATATAGTAGTTTGTTAGGTAACGGGGGTTTTATGCGTGGTGTAATAAAAGGAGTATTAGCAGAAGAACTTGAAAATTCTCTTCGGATGAAGAAGGGATACGAAGAGGCATTGAAGAAATTGCCTCAAGGGTGTCTTGTTTTAAAGAAGATTAGAGGGCACGAATATTTTTATTTAGTAAAACGGTTAGGTGAAAAGGTAAAGTATATTTATAAAGGTAAGGTATCCGAAGAAGAAATAAAAATATATCAAGAAGCCAAGGTAATGAGGGCTAAATATAGAAAATTATTATCACAAGTCAAAAAACAGATTAGATTCTTGAAGGGGTCTTTGCGTGGAAAAGAAGCAATCTGACTTGTGTCTTGAAATTTTACGGCGTTTCAATAAGACCGGCATATTAGATGATTTTATTCTCGTCGGTAGTTGGTGCGTATATTTTTATAAGGATTATTTCTCCGATGTTACTTATATAGATCAAGCTACTATTAAAACAAGAGACATTGATTTCTTGATAGATAATCCGGCAAGAATAAAGCAGGAAGTAAATATTCCGGCACTTCTTAAAGATTTAGGTTTCATTACAATACTTAGGGGTGCCAAGGGATATGTGAAACTTGATCATCCGGATTTAGTTCTTGAGTTTTTAGTCCCAGAAAAAGGAAAGGGTACAAATAGACCAGTACCTTTATCAAAATTAGGGATGAATGCAGTTGCTTTAAGATTCCTAAATTTTTTATCAATTAATACAATTAAAGTAAAAGTCGAAGATTTCTATCTAACTTTGCCTCACCCAATAAATTTTGCTTTACATAAATTAATTATATTTCAAAGAAGATTAAAAGAAGAAAAAGCGCTCAAGGATAGAAACACCGCTATTGAAATATTAAAAATATTAATTAATAAAGGTGAATCAAAAGCAATTAAGCGGATATTTGATTCTATCCCTGAAAAATGGCAGAGTAAGGTGATAAGAGGTTTAAGTAAGAGCGAAGATAAAGATATTTTGCTTGTATTACAAAACAAAATTAAAGAGGAAGAGCTGAAGAAGATAAAATAAAGGAGGAAGATATGGATATTAAAGGTAAATGTGTTATCGGAGTGATTTTGTGGGGCGTAGGTTTACTTTTACTTTTGGCAGCAGCATTTGATATTTTACCGATGGAAGATAATAAAATTATCTTTTTAGCTTTGGCTTGTTTTGTTATTGGCGCTGTAATTAAAAAAATCTCTAAAGGTAGCGGTGGTAGTTGTTGTAAATAGGAAATACCGGTTCTCAGTCCGCCAATGCTTTGTGGCGGATCACATTTGACCACCTCGTAGGTGGACTAGGGGGTATAATTTAAACCGGAGGCCAAATATGTTTAATAGCTTGAACGAAAGAATAAAGAAACTCACAGTTGTAGATATAAGTTTGGTTAAGTTTTCAGCTTTCTTTTTTGCTATCATTATTGTAAAACTCCTTCCGGAGATTTTAAATATCAATTACTCTGTATTAATATTTCTGGTGTTAGTTTGTGGAGCCAAGCCATTTTATAGTTTTTGGTTTAAGAAATAAGAAGAAGTCTAATAAAAAGTAGTTAAAGTGGATAACGAAAAATAAAAAATGGCTGAATTTAACTTTTGTCCTCATTGCGGAGAAGAACTTGATGGTGAAGATTATGAATTTTGTCCCCATTGCGGTGAAGCTTTGGAGTAAGTTATTTGAACAAACCTTCAATAATTATTGACAACACATAAATTTTATGGTAATATTAAAAACAGAGATAAATAAAAAGTGGTATGTTTCGAAGGGGGAACTGCCACATGGCTTAAAGCCAGAAAATAATTAAAACCTTCGCTTAAAGGCGGAGGTTTTTATGTTTATGGGACTAACATTAACTATACCTAAATCAGAACAAGCAAAAAATAATTTATATTTCATGAATGATTCTATTCGTATTTATAATGATGATATTCTAAAAATTCGGTCTATTAGAAATAATAGCGTTGATTTAATGATTACCTCCCCGCCATATAATCTCGATATAAAATACAATTCTCATGATGATAAAATGGATTACGAAACATATTTATCTTTTACCAAAGATTGGTTAGCAAAATGCTATGAGTTAGCAAAAGATGATGGGAGATTTTGTTTAAATATTCCTTTGGATAAAAATAAGGGAGGACAGCAAAGTGTTTGTGCAGATATCACTGCTATCGCTAAAGATGTCGGGTGGAAATATCATTCTACGATAATTTGGAATGAAGGAAATATTTCTAGACGTACAGCATGGGGTTCATGGATGAGCGCTTCTGCTCCTTACGTAATAGCTCCGGTCGAAGTAATAATTATTTTATATAAAAAATTCTGGAAAAAGCAATTTTCTGGAAAATCTGATATTAAAAAAGAAGAATTTATGGAATGGACTAATGGTATTTGGACATTTAATGGTGAAAGTAAGAAAAAGATAGGCCATCCTGCACCTTTTCCAATAGAGTTGCCAAAAAGATGTATTAAATTATTTAGTTATACAAGTGATACTGTTTTAGATCCATTTCTAGGAAGCGGCACAACCTTAATTGCATGTCTTGAAACAAAAAGAAAAGGAATAGGTATTGAAACTGATAAACAATATTGTGCTTTGGCAAAAAGAAGAATTCTTAGTTATACTGCACAGTCTAAATTTTCATTTAAGGAGTTATCATGACAAAACAAGAAATAGTTCAATCAGATTTAATAATGAAATATTTTAAAAAAAATCCTAATAGGAATATAGAACATCCTGAAATTGTTGATTGGGTGGTAGCTGAATATAAAAAAAGAACAGGAAACGTTTTTCGTGATCCTGATAGGGCTATTAGAAAATTATCTCAAGAAGGTCAATTAATAAAAATAAAGAAAGGTGTTTATAAATACGATCCGGATTTTGTAAAAAATCGCAAATTAAAAGATTTTACTCCAGAACAAAAAGAAGTAATTTTTAAAAGAGATGGTTATAAATGTGTTGTGTGTGGTCGCGGAAAAGCTGATGGCATAGAGATACACGCTGACCATATAAAGCCCAGAGATTTAGGAGGAGAATCTACTATTGAAAATGGTCAAACATTATGTGCGCAACATAATTTTCAAAAGAAAAATTACAAACAAACAGAGACAGGCAAAAAGATGTTTATAAGGCTTTATGAATTAGCAAGGAAATCTAAAGATAAAAAATTAGAGAAATTTTGCGAAGATGTTTTAATTACTTATGAGAAGCATGATATTAATTGTCATATAGTTTGGGAAAAGTAATTCAAAATATTAAAAATATAAAAAGAGCAAAACGATGAGAATTAAAGAGTGGTTGATTTTAATAAGTGCTTTAATCGCTGGTATTTCAGGATTGATTTTAATTCATAAGACAATTTTTAATACTTTATTGGAGATACATTTTTCCGAAGAACAAAGTTTTGTATGTCGCATAGATTCTGATAATCAAAAATTAAATAATAAATATTGTTTTGGTTTTTATGTTGTATATTTAGTTAGTAAAAAAGAATTATCGCCAGCACCTAAACAAATAAAGTTTTTCATAAAGAAAAAATGGAGTTGGAAATGGATAGAAGGCAATCCTATTATTGTTAAAACAAACAAAATAAATAATAAAGATAATTGTTTGGTATTAAGTAACGATACTGTTCGTTTAATTATCTGTGATTGGATTAATTTTCTTCCTACTTTAAACCAGCAAAAAATGTCTTTTGGTCAACCTATTTTGGGAAGTATAATTTATAGTTTTGATTTAAAGTTAGAGGAAATTGAAAAATATACAGAAATGAAATTTATTATTGAAGATTATTTGGGTAAAAAATATAAATATAAAACTAAAATAAAAGAAAAATATTTTAATGCTATGAAACAAAATTTGAGAGTTATTAATAAAAATTTGTCTTAAATATTCTAATTTAATTAGTTCCTATTCTTCAGTAAAACTTACTGAGAAAAATAAAATTAAGAAATTAAAGAGACAGGTCTTTTTTAATGAAAATTATTTAGTTAAAAAACGCGCCTATGATTGACAAATGAATTAATTTGTGTTAAAAATAATAACTTATGGTTAGGCACGAATTCTCACAAATAAAATACCGAATAGACACGAATAAAGAAGTACACGAATGCACACGAATCCAAAGCCGAATACACACGAATGAAGTAATTTGTGCTGATTCGATAAAAATTCGTGACAATTCGTGTTAAAAATTGAAAGTAATTAAAGATGTCAGAAAACTTAATGGAAAAAGTTGTTTCTTTATGTAAGCGCCGCGGATTTATTTTTCAATCTTCAGATATTTACGGTGGACTTGCTAATACTTGGGATTATGGGCCGTATGGCGTGGAATTAAAGAATAACGTCAAGCGCGCCTGGTGGAAGGCAGTTGTTTACAACCGCGATGACATTCTCGGCATGGACGCCAGCATTCTAATGCATCCAAAAGTTTGGGAATCTTCCGGCCATGTAGCAAGTTTTGCTGATCTTTTAGTGGATTGTAAAAAATGTAAAAAACGTTTTCGTCAGGACCATATCAAAGGTGTTTGTCCGGAATGCGGGTCAAAAGAATTTACCGAAGCCCGGGCTTTTAATTTAATGTTTAAAAGTAATATCGGCCCAGTTGAAGATACACAAGCAATAGTTTATCTACGTCCTGAAACTGCTCAAGGAATGTTTGTAAACTTCCAGAATATTTTAGACTCACGTCATCCCAAGCTTCCCTTTGGTTTAGCGCAAATCGGAAAGGCATTTCGTAATGAAGTGACTACCGGCAATTTTACTTTTCGCACTCTGGAATTTGAACAAATGGAAATCGAATATTTTACCAATCCCAAAGAAGCAGATAAATATTATGATTATTGGGTTAGTCAGCGGTTTGATTGGTATTTAAATTTAGGGATTAAAAAAGAGAATTTAAAAAAGCGCCAACATGATAAAGAAGAACTCGCGCATTATGCCAAAGCCTGCACTGATATTGAATATCAATTTCCTTTTGGCTGGTCTGAATTAGAAGGAATTGCCAACCGTACAGATTATGATTTAAGAGAGCATAGCAAATCTAGCGGAAAAGAATTAATGTATTTTGATGACGCTGCAAAAGAAAAATTCTATCCTTACATTATTGAGCCATCAGGTGGAGTGGACCGTTCAGTTTTAGCATTTTTAACTGATGCTTATTTTGAAGAAAAGGTCAAGGATGATATAAGAGTAGTTTTAAAATTACATAAAGATTTAGCACCGACAAAAGTAGCAGTCTTGCCGCTTTTAAAAAATCGCCCGGAGATTACGGAGCTGGCTAAAAAAATCGCAAGCGATTTAAAAAAATGTTTTATTACAGTTTATGATGATAGTGCAGCGATAGGAAAACTTTATCGCAGGCAAGATGAGGTAGGAACACTTTATTGCGTAACTGTAGATGTGCAATCTTTGGAAGATAAACAGGTGACAATTAGAGATAGAGATACGATGAAACAGGATAGGGTTGGGATAGATAAAGTAAAAGAGTATCTTTGGGATAAATTAAACTATTAAATGACTAATGACGAAATCCGAATGACGAATTAAGACAATTGAAAAATTAGTCATTCATTCGACATTCGTCATTGGAGAATTCGGAATTAATAGAACAGGAGGGTTTTAAAGATAATGGCACAAAAATACGTTTATTCATTCGGTGGAGGAAAAGCTGACGGTAACGAAAGCATGAAAAATCTCTTGGGTGGCAAGGGAGCAAATTTAGCAGAAATGGCAGGACACAAAAATCTAAAATTGCCAGTACCTCCCGGATTTACAATTACCACCGAGGTTTGCACATATTATTATAAAAATAAAAAATCTTATCCAAAGACCTTAAAAGATGAAGTTAAAAAGGCAATGGAAAAAATAGAAAAAATTATGGGTTATAAATTCGGCGATCCAGAAAAGCCACTTTTAGTATCGGTTCGTTCCGGTGCGCGTAAATCAATGCCTGGGATGATGGAGACAGTTTTAAACGTTGGCCTGACTTCAGCAACAATTCCTGCGATGATTAAACAAAGCGGTGGAAATGCGCGTTTTGTTTATGATGCCTACAGAAGATTAATTATGATGTACTCCGATGTAGTTATGGAAAAGGCCGCAGGTATTGAACCAAAAGATGATGAGTCAGGAATTCGTAAGCAATTAGAGCGGATCATGAGCCAATTAAAAAAAGAAAAAGGTTACAAGGGCGATACTGATTTAACAGTTGAAGATTTAAAAAAACTTTGCAATGCCTTTAAAGCAAAAATTAAAGAAGTTCTAAAAAAAGAATTTCCCGACGAGCACAACGAGCAACTTTGGGGTGGAATTGGTGCAGTATTTTCATCTTGGAATGGAAAACGCGCCATAAGTTATCGAAGAATTGAAAATATTCCAGATGAATGGGGAACTGCTGTAACTGTACAGACCATGGTGTTTGGAAATATGGGTGAGACTTCGGCAACTGGCGTAGCCTTTACCAGAAACCCGGGAAATGGCGAAAATAAATTTTACGGGGAATATTTAATTAACGCCCAAGGCGAAGATGTGGTTGCAGGTATCAGAACCCCGGCGCCAATTAACGAATCTTCAAAAAGCGAACATAATAAAGAATTAGTAAGTTTAGAAAAAGCAATGCCTAAAATTTATAAAGAGCTTTTTGCTATTCAAAATCGCTTAGAAAAACATTATCACGATATGCAGGATTTGGAGTTTACTATTGAAAAAGGAAAACTCTTTATGTTGCAATGCCGTATTGGTAAGCGTAATGGCCCGGCAGCAGTGCGCATGGCTGTAGATATGTTAAAAGAAAAACTCATCACCAAAGAACAAGTAGTGATGCGAGTTACCCCTAGCCAATTAGACGAGCTTCTTCATCCTGTAATTGATCCAAAGGTAGAATTGACGCACAAACCTTTAGTAAAAGGTTTACCAGCTGGACCAGGTGGGGCAACTGGCCAGATTGTTTTTTCTGCGGCTGATGCAGTTGCTTGGTTTAAGGAAGGTAAAAAAGTAATTTTAGTCCGCGAAGAAACAAATCCTGAAGATGTTGAGGGTATGCGTGCAGCACAGGCAATTTTAACTGCTCGCGGCGGTATGACAAGTCATGCGGCATTAGTTGCTCGTGGTTGGGGAAAATGTTGTATTGTTGGTTGCGGTGCATTGCATGTTGACTATGATAAGAAAGAATTACATGTTGATGGTAAAGTTTTAAAAGAAGGCGATTGGATTACCTTAAACGGTACCAAAGGAAATGTTTATGAAGGTAAGCTTCCTATGATGGATGTTGGTGAAGAAAATAAAATATTAAATGAATTCTTAAAAGTTTGTGATTCTATTAAAAGACTTGGGATTAGAACTAATGGCGATACTCCTGAAGATGCCAGGCGCGCACGAGCATTTGGCGCAGAAGGTATTGGTTTGTTTAGAACCGAACACATGTTTTACGGAAAAGGTTCTGAAGAACCACTTTTTAGATTACGCAAAATGATTATTTCAAATACTGTGGAAGAGCGCCGAAAAGCTTTAGAAGAATTATTTCCTTATATGAAAAAAGATATTAAAGGAACGCTTGAGGCAATGGATGGATTTCCAGTTGTAGTTAGATTATTAGATCCGCCATTACATGAATTTGTTCCGCGTGATCCGGAGAAATTAAAAGAATTAGCCAAAGATTTAAATATTTCTTTGGAAGAACTTGCAAAACGCGCAGATGCTTTACATGAATCAAATCCAATGATGGGGCATCGCGGAGTGCGTCTTGGAGTAACTTATCCAGAGGTAAGCGAAACTCAAGTACGTGCAGTATTTGAATCAGCAGCCGAACTTATTAAAGACGGAAAAAAACCGTATCCTGAAATAATGATTCCGGTTGTCTGCGATGTAAAAGAATTAAATGATCAGATGGCAATCTTTAAGAAAGTTTACAGTGAAGTTTTAGCAAAATATGGTTTAAAGAAAATCGAGCATATGTTTGGAACGATGATTGAAATTCCACGCGCAGCACTTGTGGCAAATAAATTAGCAGAGGTTGCACAATTTTTCTCATACGGTACAAACGATCTTACGCAAATGGGCTTTGGTTTTTCTAGAGATGATATCGGAGGATTTTTGCCGGATTATCTTAAGAAAGGAATTTTACCAGAAGATCCATTTCAATCAATTGACCAAGAAGGAATTGGTGAATTGATAAAAATCGGAATTGAACGCGGACGCAAAACTCGGCCGAATTTAGAAGTTGGTATTTGCGGAGAGCACGGTGGTGAGCCAAGATCAGTTGAATTTTGTCATCGCGTAGGCATGGATTATGTAAGTTGTTCGCCGTTTAGAGTTCCGATTGCGCGCCTTGCAGCAGCACAGGCAGTGATAAAAGAGAAGCAGGGAAAAAAGAAATAAATATTTTAGCGTAAAGCGTAAAGTGCAAAGCGCAAAGTTAAAACGTAAAATTTAAAGTTTTAAATTTTAAACTTCAGTTTTGCGCTTTACGTTTTGAGTTTTACCTTATAACATCTTGTAACTTTTTTATTTTTGTGCTAATCTATGTAATCAGTTTTTAAAAATCTGTGTAATCATTTTTTATTATGGAAAACATAAAAGCCTATTTAAAAGAAATTAGAACCATCTCTCTCTTAAAGCCGGAAGAAGAGATTACGCTTGCCAAGCGCATCAAGCGTCACGATAAAGAAGCCTATAACCGAATGGTCAGGTCGAATTTACGCCTGGTAGTTAATATTGCCAAGCGCTATATTCATTTTGGCATTCCTTTTATGGATTTAATAGAAGAGGGTAATCTTGGCCTGATGAAGGCAGTGGAAAAATTTAATCCAAAAAAAGGATACCGTTTTTCAACATATGCGGCTTGGTGGATAAAACAAAGTATCACCCGCTCCATTTCGGAACAGGGTAAAATTATTAGAATTCCTGTTTATATGCAGGAGCTACTTAATAAATATAAAAAAACTAACGAACAGCTTTCGCAAAAGTTAAGACGCCAGCCAAACGATGCAGAGATCGCCAAACGGATGAAGGTCCCGATAGATAAAATTCATGAGATTAGCAATTGGACGCTTAAGGCAACTTCCTTGGAAGAGCCGATGGGTGAAGATGGGGATGATTCAGTAAAAGATCTTATCGAAGATAAAAATGCAGTTTCTCCTCAACAAGAAGTGCATAATCTTTTACAACGCGAGCGCATTGATAATCTCCTGGATAAAATGAATCTTAGGGAAAAAGAAATACTGGATTTACGTTTTGGTTTAATTGATGGCAATACGCATACTTTGGCCGAGGTTTCTAAAAAAGTTGGTGTCTCGCGCGAACGCATACGTCAAATCGAAGAGAGCGCTTTAAAAAAATTACGCAAATTTGTTAAGGAGCAAGAAGAAGAGAAGTTATGGTAAAAAAAGAATCTATTTATGCTTTTGTAATTCCGCGTTTTGAAGATATTTTTTCTTCATTTTTTGCTACAGAGGTTATTAAGGGCGTAAGTGTTACTGCCAGCCGCATCAAATCCGACATCTTAATCCATATCTCTGAAAAACACGGTTCCGAAGATTGGCTTAATTCAAGCCGTTTTAACTTTGATTATGTTGATGGAATTTTAATTGGTGATATTGATGGCGATAAAAATATTCTAAAAAAATTAGTCAATAAAAAAATTCCTTATTTGATAATGAATAATTATTTTGCTGATTTGCCGATTAATTGTATTACTATCGATAATTATAAAGCAAGCATTGAAGTGGTCGATTATTTAGTGAGCCTGGGCCATACCCAAATAGCAACTATTACTGGAGACTTATTGACTCAATCTGGGGCCCTGCGTTTAAATGGCTTTAAAGATGCCTTAAAGAAACACAACATTAAGTTAAAAGATTCTTATGTTGGCGTGGGAAATTTTTTAAGAACTCCTGCGCGCATTGTAGCAGAAAAAATATTGAGTTTAAAACCAAGGCCTACAGCAATC
This sequence comes from Candidatus Omnitrophota bacterium, assembly GCA_040755235.1. Lineage (GTDB taxonomy): Bacteria > Omnitrophota > Gorgyraeia > Gygaellales > JBFMBJ01 > JBFMBJ01. The sequence goes on along the minus strand of JBFMBJ010000008.1, from coordinate 2,288 downwards.
TTTGCCGCATCTGATGTTATGGCAATGGAGGTTATTGATGCGGCTAAATCAAAAGGCCTAGATGTGCCGAATGATTTATCAGTGGTGGGTTTTGACGACAATCCTATAAATATTTATTCGCCAGTGCCACTTACAACTGTAAGTCAGCCAGTGGTAGAAATGGGCAGGCTCGCTTTAGAAACACTGCATCAAATTTCTTTAGGTAAAATTAAGCTTCCTGTAAAAATACTTCTTCCTACACAATTAATCAAAAGAAAATCTGCCGCAGCTTTATCAAAGAAAGGAAATTAATATGATTCATAATTTAGATAAATTTATCCGCGACATCCCAGATTTTCCTAAACCCGGAATTTTATTTAAAGATATTACTACACTCTTAAAAGATAAATCCGCTTTTAAAAAAGCAATTAATCTCTTGGCTAAACCCTATATTAATAAAAAAATAGATTTTGTGGTGGCAGTAGAAGCGCGCGGTTTTATTTTTGCAGGGGCCCTTGCTTATAAATTAAACGCAGGATTTATCCCAGTAAGAAAAAAAGGAAAACTTCCCCATAAAACTCACGCTGTAACTTATGATCTTGAATACGGCACTGATACCTTAGAAATTCACCAAGATGCCTTGGAAAAAAATAGCCGTGTTTTAATTTTTGATGATTTACTTGCCACAGGCGGCACAGTCAAAGCTGTAACTGAATTGGTTGAAAAATTAGGCGCTAAATTGCAAGGCATATCTTTTTTAATTGAGTTAGGTTTTTTAAACGGACGCAAAAAAATAGGTAAATATCCAATTAACGCGTTGATAAAATATTAAAGAGACACAAATCGCAAAACTAAAAAATTTTAAGCTTTGAGCTTTAACTTTACACTTTTAACTTTAAACTTCGAACTATTTTTCGCCCCTGTAGCTCAATGGATAGAGCAAGGGCTTCCTAAGCCCTGTGTTGGGGGTTCAACTCCTCCCAGGGGCAGTTTTTCAGCGTAAAGTGCAAAGCGAAAAGCGCAAAATTTTAAACTTTAAGTTTTAACTTTACGCTTTGCGTTTTTAACTTTAAACTAATTATGTTCGATCTTCATTTACATTCCTTATTAAGTGATGGCGCATTGCTCCCTTCAGAAATTTGCCGCAGGTACGAAGAGAAGGGGTTTAAGGCAATTGCTATTACGGATCATGTTGACGCAAGTAACATCAAATCAAATATCAAATCAGTTTTAGATTTCGTTGGTGCCTGGCCAAAAAAAAATCATATCAAAGTTCTTAGTGGTGTTGAATTAACGCATTTACCTTTAGAGCAATTTGCGCCTCTTGCAAAATACGCTCGGGCTCAAGGTATAAAAATTATTGTTGCCCATGGTGAAACTCCTAATGAGCCAGTTTTAAAAGGTACAAATAGAGCCGCACTCTTAGCCGACATAAATATTTTATCTCATCCCGGATATATTATAGAAGAAGATGTAAAGCTTGCTATCAAACGAAATATCTTTTTAGAAATCACAGCCCGAGCAGGGCATAATCGAGGAAATAATCATGTGGCAAGTCTTGCCACAAAACTTGGTGCAAACTTGATTATTGATACGGATAGCCATAGCCCAGAAAATATTATCAGCACCGAAGAACTTAAAAACATAGGTCTTCAGGCAGGCCTGACAAGTACACAAATAAGTTTACTTTACCAAAAATTAGAGGAATTTATCAAAAGAATTTAGACGAATAATTGATAGTTAAATTTCACTAAATTAAGTTCAAATCCTTCTTAAAATAAAAAAGTTAAAAAAAAACTTGACAAAAAAAATAGCTTGTGTAAAATAGATGTAAACATAGGTAAACATAAGTAAACTCCAAGTAGAGAAAGTAAGATTTTCGTATTCTCTTAAAAAGCAAATTGCTTTTTAAGTTAAAATAAAAGAAAATAATATATAAAAATGAAAAATAAAACCCAAAAAGAAGGAGGGGAAAACAAGATGAAAAAAAGCGTGATTTTTGTTATTATGCTTGTTTTATTTGTTTTAGGTTTTACCGTGGCTTCAGAAGCAGCTGTGCAGAACATCAAGATCTCTGGAGATCTCACCATGCGTGGTATTGCTCGTAATAATTTTGATTTAGTAGGTACAAAGCAAATTTCAGTATGGTCTGCAAATGGAACTGGTGCTGGTGTAGCTGTGGCTGGAGTTCCGGGAATTTTAACTGGACAGCCAGGGCCAAATTTAGGTGCTGGTCCTTGGACGCCTCAAATCGGTCAATATTTAAATGGTATTCCTATTGATCGGACTTTTTTACCTGCTTCAGGCTG
>JBFMBJ010000007.1:0-19671 GCA_040755235.1 Candidatus Omnitrophota bacterium | reverse complement strand
CATTACGTGAAAAATAACAAAGATACATCATTAGACCACTTAATAATTGCAAAACCTTAGAATTTTTATTTATTCCTTTTAGAAAAAATAAAACTGTTAACCCGCTAAATAATAATGAAAAATGTTCCGGCAGTATCTGATTGGCAGTGTATAAAAATACAGGCGTAGCTATCATAAAAAAGACTAGCCAGCGTCTTTGATCTTTGGTATCAGTGAATTCTTTAAAAACCAACCACCAGATAATTAGAGCCAATAATATTACTAACCGAAAACTATTACGCAATATAAAAAATGTCGCTGCAGATTGCCCTCCTAATTTAACGATAGGATGCATAAATAAAAAAAGCATCAACCGATCAGAAAGCTTATAGTAACCGAACTTATCGAAATCAAGCACATTCTTTAAATAACATACACTATCAGTAAATAATAAATCCCAATTATAAAAAATAATTAAACCCACGAAAAGCCCTAACCATACAATGACTAACAAGTGTTGGGAGATTAAACTATTTAGTTCAATAAGATATGCTTTAAATGTAGTTTTTATTTTTCCCATATTCTATCTTAAATCAATAAACTACTTTCCAAATACTTATTTGGTTGTTTTCAAAAACTAATTTTATAAAACTAGTTTTAGATAATCTTTCTACAAATGATTTTGGATAACCATTATAATGGTGCGTTTTCGCGTCATCGTAAATCCTAAACTTAGGAATAGCAAAATAATTAATATTATTTAATTTAATCATATTGAAGAAATCTTTGGAATCCTTAGGCCAAAAAATTGTGGAAATTGGTAACAAATCATTACATTTAAGCTGAGACCATACAAATCTTCTACTTGTTTCTTCTAAAAGAATATATCCCGGATACATAATTAAACTATTTTCCGTTGTATTATTTTTTATATAATCAAAGCCTTCATTTATGCCTTTGGGGATGCGCCGATTTATATTTATGTATATTAAACTTGCAAAAAATTGGACTATGCAAATAACTAAAATAATTGTTGTAAAATATTTCTTGGGATAATTAACAAAAATACCAGATATTATAATACTAAACAAAGGAATTATAGGAAACCAATAGCGTAAATCCTTTATATCCAAAAAACAAAAACTTACTAGGATATAAGAGAATATCAAAATTAATAAAGCTATATCCTGTTTAAAATTACTTTTAATAAAAACAAAATATAAAAACAGTAATAATAAAAATATAATTCCTAAATATTGGATTATATATTTTATTATATCTTTATTTTTCTCTTTATCAAAATTTAAGTTGCGAAAAATTACATTAGATATCCTATGTTTTATGCCTTTTGATAAAACTTTTTTTGTATCAGTAAGCTGTGTGTTTTTTATTGATTGATTGGGTAAATCTGCGCCTTTTTTTATTCCGCTGGGCATATTTTTATCTACAATTTTTATTTCATTAGAAATACTACTGCTTACCACAGGAATGTCTATCCCTCCCATTGCCATTTCTATATGTTTTACTTTCCAATTCGTATCCTGTAAAAATATAAATATAATTGGAGCCAAAAAAATAATTGTATTCTTTAATTTATTAAAAAAATTATCTTTATAATATAAAATAATTAATAAAATCATTCCAAAGGCTAAGAAAAGAGAATTATTCTTAGTCAAATACGCAAGGCCCAACATTAAACCAGATAAAAATATTTTTTTCTTAAAGAATAAAAATAAAGAAACCATGCTTATAGCCACACCGGGTATGTCATTATAAAAAATAATACTAAAAACTACTACCATCGGTATGCTAACTAAGATAATAATTGAATAGAGCGCTCGTTTTTTATCATATAAATCTCTTGCTAATAGATAAGTGAATAAAATTAATAAAATAAAAAATAAACTATGATAAATTTGAGCTATAGGAAAAGAAACGCGACCAAATACTTTCCACGCTTTAGCTAATAAATACGGCCATAAGGGTGAGGTATTATAAAAATATCCCGGTGGATTCCCACTTTCAAAAACAGAATCAAATATAGCCCGTTTATCAAGCTTAAAAGTATCTTTGGCAAAGCGATAATGATAAACTTCATCTCCCAAATAAACTTGGGATGTTAAACCAACAATTAATACACAACCATATACGCCTAAAATAATAACTAATAATAATTTTTTATTCATTATTCCTCTGTTTTATAACCTTTGCCGGAATACCAACAGCAATGCTATAATTCGGAATATCTTTATTTACTACTGCACTTGCACCTATCACGCAACCTCGACCGATAGTAACTCCCTTTAAAATACAACAATGAGAAGAAATCCAGACATCATCTTCGATTAACACTTTTTTAAGATTATGCCCCTGTTTATTAATAAGGATACTTTGATTTTTATAAATGTGGTCGTGATCTACGATAATATTTTGTGGACCAATTATTACTTCATTTCTAATTTCAATTCTTAACCTGCTAAAAATTATCGTACCTTCTCCGATATGCACATTATTGCCAATAAATATTACCCCTGCGCCGTCTGTGCTAATTGTTACATTTCTTAATATTCTTACGTTATCTCGGATTATTACTTTTCCATTGATACGTACGCCTTCATAAAATATAACATTTTTACCCACTTTCCCACCTAAAGAGGTTACAATTAATTTCCAAAATAAATAACGTAATTTACAACCTAAATCAAAATAAAAAAACCTCAATATTTTATTTAACATAGTCATTGATCTGCTCCTATCACTATTTTTCTCTAAATAATTTATTATACATTCTTAATATCCAACAGCCATACTTTGAATTTGCAAATGCCCAAACAAAATTCCATATTTTAGGCTTTAAATAAACTAAATCTTTTTCAAGTATATAAAATGGGTAGCAAAGCGAGCCCCATTTCTCTTTAAATTTAACAAGTTCTATTTCATTTTTAGGGGAAGTCATAAAATCAAAATATTCTTTACCATTTCGAATACTTACAGTTATTGCTGTATGTACTAATAAATCATTTGGACAATAGCTAAGATAATCTTTTTTAGAAGCATTCATAAAATAATAAGCTGTATCCTTAGAATAAAGAATAATTATTCCTGCAATACATTGATTATTTATTTCTGCTAAGAAAACAACACCTTTTCCTTTTAAAATTAAATTATCATAAATAGAATAAAATGCTTTTTTTGACCAAGTGGCATATGTTTTATTCCTCGTCATTGTTTCTTTATAAATTGCATATAATATTTCTACATCATTTCTGTTAGAACTTTCTTTTAAAATAATACCTAATTTTTCTGCCCTGCGCACATCTCTTCGAATTCTTTTTTTATACCCTTGCCATAAACTCTCTTCTGTTAGTCCCTTTATATTTAATATCTGTTGAGATCCGGATAAGATTTTGTATCCTTTAAAATCCTTGAAATTATCATTGTACTTTTTAGTAATACGTAAAATATCTATGCCTTCGCTTTTTAATTTTTTTTCTAATAAAAATATAAAATCGTAGATATAACTTTTATCGCCAATAAACCCTCCATAAGGAATATTAGAATAAGACATCTTTATGAATTTAAAATCTAATAAAATTGTAGAAATTGATAAAATAATTTTATTATTATCCATTAAAGCATAATAAGAAACATCTGCATTAAACCCTTCTTTCAAAACTTCTAACCAATCCAAGGTATCAAATAAAGATTCTGAATGTGTTTTTATAAAATCTTGGATTTGGGTATCAAATATAGAAAATTTTTTAATTTCCATTTTATAATTTATTTTCTGGGAAATTTGAATATGCTTCTTCGATTTCCTTAGCTACTTTTATATTATGAGCATAGCTCTCTGGCTGAATATTTAAAAATGCTCTTGCTAAACTCTTATCTTTAAGAATTCTAAAAAGTTGTTTTGGGCGTAAATAAAAATCAAATATTGCCTTTAATTGTAGTTTTCTTAATTCTTCAACTGAAAGCTTTGGTGTTTTTAAAACAGGCATTTTTTGCTTAAATAAAGATGGATTATTGCTAATCATACCGAAATCAAAATTAGTAATTAACTTATTATCCACGGCCATGTTAAAAAGATCAGTTCCGGGAAAAGGTGTAGTTATTGTAAAAATTGCAAAATCTGTATCAAGACTCTTTGCAAAATTTATAGTATCTGTTACTGTTTCTTTGGTATCAGAATAATTTCCAATCATAAAAAATGCTAATGTCTTAATACCTGCATCATGGACAAATTTAAATACATTGCGTACTCGCTCTAGACTCAAATTTTTTTTTAAAACCTTTTGAATTTCTTGGTTTCCTGATTCAACACCTATTCCGATATGCCAACAACCGGCTTTTTTCATTTTTATCGCTAACTCTCCTGTAATGCTATTTGCATCAGTAAGACACATCCAAGTGACATCTATTTTTTCTTTTAAAATAATATCACAAATCTCATTAGCGCGTTGCCTATTTGCAGTAAAATTATCTTCTCTAAAAAGTATTTCTTTTACGCCATATTCTTTTTGCAAATATTTTATTTCATCCACGACTTTTCTTGCGCTTAAAAAACGGTATTTCCTGCCGAATATTTCATGGGCACAAAAAATACACTGTAATGGACAGCCGCGAGAAGTTATCATTACGCCCACCGGAACGCGTTTTCTTATTCGGCCATAATTTCTATATCTCATTAAAGGCACTAAATGACGTGCGGGCAAAGGCAGTTCATCTAAATTTTCAATTAATGGCCGTTCTTGATTATTAATAATTTTTCCATTTTCCTTATAAGATAAACCTAAGATTTTTGATAAATTTTCTAGTTTATCATGTAAAACTGCTTGCACTAATTCCAAAAACGAATATTCCCCTTCTCTTCTTACTACGTAATCTACATGAGGACTTAAAAGAACTCCTTCAGGATCTAGTGTAGCGTGCGGACCACCCAAAACAATTTTTATATTTGGAAATTCTTGTTTTATAAGAAATACAAATTTATTAATTATTGGATAATCTGGAGTGCATACGCTTATGCCAATAATTTTTGGAGAAATCTCTTTTATCTTTTGAAAAGTCTCCTTTAAATTTAATTTTTCCAAAGCCCCGTCCAGAACTCCGACCTTTATATTATTTTTTTCTAAGACTCCTGCTAAATACAATAGCCCTAAAGGAGGTGTATTGTAATTTATTGACGGCGGAACTAATAAAAGAACATCCTGTTTTTCATGTTTTATATTAACTTGCGTTTTCATTATTGTTTTTGACAGTGTAAATATATCAATTCTATAAAATCATTATCTTTTTTTATTTCTTTTATTCTCAAATCTGTTTCCGAAATTAAATCTGTATATCTATGAATAAAAGTGTAGTCATTTAATTGCAAGCTATTTTTATTTTTACCTGCAGGAAATATTTCTTCAACAATTACTAAATCTTTTTTGCAAATTCTTCTTAGCTCCATAATCGCATCTTTAATATTTTGATGAGGCACATGCATTAATGTGCCATAAGTAAAAACAAAGTCTATACTATTATCTGAAAAAGGCAAACTCATAATATCCGCGCATACTAAAGAAATATTACTATCTACGTATTTTAATGCTTTTTTTAGAAATTTTTCACTTAGATCTAAACCTATAATTTTTACGGGAGATTTTAAATTCTTGTAAATAAAATCTAAATTCCTGCCAAAGCCGCAACCAACTTCTAAGATATTTTCTGGCTTTGAATTACTAATTTCTTCCAACAGCCACTCATGAGAAATAGCTGTTTTTTTTCTATGTGGTTGTTTAAAATATTTATCACTCCAATTATCCCAAAATTTTCTAGGAGAATAACCATTTTTAAGTATCCAAAAATTTCTATTTTGAATTTTAGAAAATAAATTCAATAAGCCAATCTTATATAAAATTCTTTTTATTATTTTTTGAATATAATGTATTTTTCTCATTTATTTTTCTAAAGAAATAATATATTCCTTAATATATTGAATTAACGAATCTAAAGATTTTGATTTTTCATATTTTTCAGGACTGATATTTTTGTTTAATGTTTTTTTTATAACCGATAGTAAATCTTCTATATTAAATATCACTTCGATAAACTCAGTTAATCCTTCCACTGCTTGAGCTGTTTCTATTTGGTGGTTATCGACATGTTCCCCTAAATCGCCATTTCTTGGCACGATTATCACGGGTTTATGAAATTCCCTTGCATGCATTATAGGACCAGCTGATGCATGCCCAATAATAAGCCGTGCCGATTTAAAATAATTTAAAGCTTCTTGGTAAGGAACAAAATCAAACCATTTAACATTTAATGGCCTATATTTTGTAAAACCTAACTGAACAATAAATTCTTCCTGCAATAAAGGCGCAATTTCATCTATTTTCTCTATAAGTCTTGAAAAATCATGTGGCGCGCTGCCAATAGTTACAAAAATCATATTACTCTTCCTTCAAACCTGGCTCTTTTTCCTATTTTTAATAAATCTTTCCATTGAACCAAAAATAAATCAGAAATAGAATAGATTATTTTTGCTGTGGAAGATAGATTTTTTACACGTGTAAATGTTTCTAAAAATATTAATTTTGTTCTAAATAAAAATTTACCAACAAAAAATGGGATTATTGCAATTTCTGAACCCGTTGAGAATAAAATTTTTGGTCGTTCTTTTAAAAAAATAGATAAAAATTCAAAAATATTTATAAAAAGACTATAGAATAAACCTATGCCATTAGATTTTTTAAGAGTTACAAAATAAACTTTTTTAATCTCTGGATGAGTATATAAAGCGAGACTGTCTAACGTATAAGTAACTAAAAAAATATCGTGTCCTTTAAAAGCCTCTATTATGGCCATAGCTTCATCCAAATGTCCCCCACCCGAAACTATTATTCCTATTTTCATTATTTAATAACCTTGTAAATAGTTAATTCTTTATTATCAAAAATATTCTTTAAAAAATTTAATTTTGGTAATTTCTCCACAAAAGAAAATGGATAGCCACCAATATGGCGCACTTTACTGTCATCATAAATTCTTGATTTTTTTATAATAATATAATCTACTGAATATTCTTTTAATATATTATAAATTGTAATATCGTCTTTGGCCCAATACATTTCTGCAATTTTCCAAATTCTTCCGTATGCTATGGGCCTGTTTGTATAAGTTACTATATCTTCGCCGGGATACATTAATACCGCATTTTTAGGTATATTTTTATTTATAAAATCATAACCCTCCCTAATACCCTCGGGAATCTGCCTTTTAATATAAGTAAAACCACAAACCAGCATAAACTGCAATACACATATTAATATAAATACAATTATTATCCGTTTATTTTTCAAATGATTAATTGCTTTAGCCGCTATGATAGTTAAAAAAGGAAGTATTGGAATTAAATATCTGGCATCTAAAACATTTTTAAAAAATATAAACCAAAAAATAAGATAAGAAATAACAGGAATCCATAAAAAACTATCTTTTTTTTCATATTTGGAAAATACAAAATACAAAACAATTCCTAATAATAAAGGTAATCCCAAATAAATAATTAAAAATAAGGGATTTATTGTTACTGCTCCCGGAGAATAATAATAATTCATCCCTTTATGCTGGTGCATTATATTAGGATAATAAATATAATTAAAATTCTTATGGCGAAAATATATATCTGGGAGATTAATTAAAAAAGCCGGTACTCCAATCTTAAACAAATTGATAAATTTTCGAGCTATAGATATTTTTTCTTTTGTATAAATAAAAACTAATAATATTATTGAGGGTATCAAAAAAAAGGTATTTATTTTTGTAAAAATTGCCAATCCTAAAATGATACCTGCAAGGATATATCTATTCGTAAATATAAGAAAAAAACATAGCGTAGTTAACGCAGCTAAAGGTATATCTATGTAAAGTAATATACTAAAGAAAACAACAGAAGGTATTGTAATTAAAATTAATAAAGAATAAAAAGCTATTTTCTTATCATATATTTTTTTTGCAAGAAAATATAAACTGAATATAATTATTAAGAAATAAAATAATTGATATAATTGTGCTGTATATTTTGAAACATTGCCAATTATTTTCCAAAAATAACCTAACAATATATGCCATAATGTCGTATCGGTATTAAAATAACTTATTTTTGGAAAATCTTTATAGACGGGATCTAAAATTGGCCTCTGGCTTGTTTCATAAATTATCTTTGCTAATCTAAAATGATATGTTTCATCCCCCAAATATATCTGGGTAGTAAAACCTATAAATAATAAGACAATAGAAGATAAAACAATTAAGAAAATAATTTTTTTATTCATTTTATATATTGTATTTTTTCTTATTAATTAATCCTCTTAAATATCTATGAATCCAACTTAAAATAAATGACAAACTTCTTTTGGTGCCTGTAACTCGCCAATTATATAAAGCCATCTTAATAAATTCGATTGGACCTCGATTTGCTGCCCATTTAAAAAGCATTTTTGTAGCAAGTGCTTGTAATTGCTCATAGGTCATATCGACTGTATAATATGGTACTGTTTTTGTATCTAAATACCAAAAATCTTCTTTAATAAGACCTTGTTTTTGTGCTTCGCGATCTAGCATAGTATTTGGGTAGACTCGGGCAATACTTGCAATAATGTTAGTAGGATTCATACGGCAAGCTAAACGAATACTTGTATCAACACTATTAATAGTTTCTCCAGGATTGCCGACCATAAAATTAGCACGGGCGATTAAATTCTTTTTATGAAGCATTTGAAAAACTTTGACTGCTTCCTCTAAATTAATTTTTTTATTAATCCGTTTTATCATTTCTGGATCGCCACTCTCAATACCAAAAGATATTTCTCTACATCCAGCAGAAATCATTTTGTCAACCAGTTTTTCACTGATACAATCAACTCTTGCCCGAGAATACCACGGTGTTTTATTATTATTTTTAATCAAAATATCACATATAACCTCAGCGCGTTTTAAATCCATAGTAAATAAATCATCGTAAATATCAATTACTTCTGCTCCCTGTTTAACAAGCATTTGGAATTCTTCAACTACGCGCTCTGGGCTATGTTTGCGCCATGTTCTAAACCAAAAAGCAGCACTTGAACAAAAACCACAATTAAATGGACAACCTCTTGAAGACATCATATTGGCTTGCTTCTTTCCTAATTCATTAATAAATATTCTACGCTTTGTATTAATAGGAATTGTATCTAAATCACGTAATAATTCTCTTTTTTCATTTATATAAATTTTTCCGGTTTTAGAATCACGCCAAGCTAAGCCTAAAATATTACTGTAATCAATAGTATTATTTTCAACGGCTTGAATTAATTCAAGCATAGTAATTTCTCCTTCGGCAAGAACGCAAAAATCTACTGAGTGATGTTCTATAATTTGAGTCGGGAAAAAAGTTGCATGAACATTTCCAAGAATAACTTTTACCTTTGGATTATTTTTTTTGGCCAAATTAGCTAAGTGCCAACAAAAACCGCGAGAATCAGTAGTGCAACTAATACCTACAATATCAGGATTACTTATTTTTAATCTTTCTTCAATATCATTCCAATCGCAAGCAAAATAATTCTCTAATTCTATATTATCGTAGCCATATTTTCGTAAATAACTGTCAATAGACAATAATCCTAATGAAAATGCTGGCCCTTCCTTAAAAGGATTAAAAGCAACTATTTGTTCGACTGGTGGATCTACTAATAAAATTTTCATTTTTTAAAAATTAATTCGTTAAATTTCCTACTGTAGTATTATATATTCTTAATAATTTTAAAAAATACTTAATTTCACTTAGGCCAGTAAATTTTCTTAACAATCTTAGGGGATTCATAAATTTATAAATTCTTGAGTGATAAAATCTTTTGTGTGCATCTCTTAAATATTCTTCGAGCTCTTCGCGTTTAAAATATTTAGTATTACACATTGGCCTTTGTTGACATCCAATCCATTTTATTTGTTTACTATCTCCTAATCCCCTATCTAATAAACCTTCATCGCGATACAAAGAATATAATTCTGTCCCGGGAAATGGCGTTGCAATAAAGAATGCAGCTAAATCTAAATCCGAACTAATCGCATAATTAATAGTCTCTTCGATATCTTCTTTTGTTTCGTAAGGAAAACCAATAATGAAAGCAGAATGTGTCCACATACCAATCTTATTACAATATCTTATTATTTCTTTAGACTTTTCTAAATCAATATGTGTTTTTCTTATAAATCTCTGTGTATTAAGTGAGCCTGTTTCGATACCAAAAGTAAGTTTATAACAACCACTTCTTTTCATTTTTCGCAGCAACTCTTTGTCTAAAGTCCATATTGCCACCCCATTTGGCGTGCACCATTTGATATTTAGTTTTCTTTTTAAAATTTCATCACAAATCTGATGCATACGTTTTTTATCCAAAGTTAAATTATCATCCTGAAAAGCAATTTCTCTTATTCCATATTTTTTTACTAAAAATTCTATCTCGTCTACAACTTTTTTTGCAGAAATTGCACGCCAGCTGTGCTTCCAAATACTGTGAATTGAACAATACGGACAATAATAAGGACATCCTCGTGAAGTAATAACATTTGCCCGAGGTGTAGCCATTGCTAACAAGTTCCTATATTTATCATTTAAGTAAACACTCATATCCACCAAATCTCTTGCCGGATATGGCAATGTGTCCATATCTTTTATAAATTCGCGATGCTTATTAATTTTTATTTTATTGTTTTGGCGAATTGCAGTTCCAAATATTTCAAAAATATCTTGTTTTTCTTTAAATTTATTAATAATTTCAACTAATGTTTCTTCGCCTTCACCCATAACAACTATATCGATATTATCGTCTTCTAAAACAACCTCTGGTAAACTAGAAGCATGACTTCCACCAACAATAACTAAGATATCTTGTGATACAGATTTAATAATCTTTGCAACATCATGCACACCTTTTGAATGCATAGTAAACATACTAGCAATTCCTACAATATCTGGATTATATTCAATAATTTTATTTTTAATCTCTTCATCACTTATCCCACTCCTAAAAAAATTGTCTTCTGCTGCTATGCTTTCTAAACCCATAAAAACATCTAAAATTTCGACATTTATATTTTTTTCTTTTAAGTAGGCCGCTAAATACATCAGCCCTAATGGCTCATCAGCTTGAATTTCAACCTCGCTTGCATATTGGGTAAAAGGTGGATTAATAAGTAATATTTTCATTTTTATATTTTTTAGCATAAATACATAATTTGTCTGATATCTTTCCAAAACTATGGTCAAAATCCCAAGAAGTTATTTCATCCATCAAATAAGCTAATTTTTTAAAAATCTTATTATCTTTACTTACTTTAAATAATAAAAGAAAAACATATATTGTTTTATAAATTAAAAAACCTATTTGATTTAAAAATAATCCTCCATAATAAACTTTTTCAATTCTAAAATTATCTTTAAACATATTTTTAAGATCGTATAAAGAATAATGCCTATGGTAACGCAAATAATAATTATTTATATCTTTAAATAAACCTAATTTCTTAAAAAACCACAAAATTGGTGTAAAAACTACATTATCAATATCAATAAATTCAGCTATCCCTTTATTTGGCACAGATAACATAATAATTCCACTGGGCTTAAGAACCCTATATATTTCTTCTAAAAAAAATTTTTCATTATCGACATGCTCTAAAACTTCAAAAAAAGTAATAATGTCGAATGAATTATCTTTATAGGGTAGTTCTTGTCCGGATCCGCCTACATAACAAATATGCGAAAATCTATACTTGGCTTCATTAATTTTTTCTAAATCAAAATCTAAACCAAATTGTTTTTTACTTTTCTTTCCTAAGAGATTTAACATAAATGAATAGGCACAACCAATATCTAACAAAGAATCCTTATTTTCGGGCATCCAATTAAAAAATAATTTTGATTTTCCTTTAAGTTTTACTTGTTCTAGCATATTAAGTTAGCTATATCTTGTTTTTTCGATATCTCTATTGATTTTGCAAAAATATTATTTTTTTCAACTTCATTTAAGAATTTAGTCCTTGCCATATCTAATGCTTCGTTGAAATTTATTTCCGGAAAAATATATTCATATGCCTTTAAAAAACCGCCAATTATATATTTATAAGATACATAGGAAGTACTTTCCATTCTTTGGTTCCAAAATAAGTGCTCCACAGCATCTTTTAGGTTTATATCTTTAATCGTAGGATTAGTTCTTGTAGTAGAAAAAAGTATAAATATTTTTTCTAAATTAGCCATATCAATAACCGACAACATTTTATTATTCTTATTAGACAAAAAATGAAATAGTCTAATTTGATTTATAAAATTCATATCTTCTTTTTTAATTCTTGTATAAGAAAAAGTAAATAATCCTAAACTTAAAGGTAAGGATAAAACTTTTGCTCCATCTAGAACCACCATATCATCGCTTATAAAACTAAAATCTTTATTCAATAAATCAATTATACATTGCGTCTTTCTTGAACCACCTCTGCCTGCTACAAGGATGGCTTTATTATTTTTACAAACAGCTCCTGCGTGCATTAAAAGTAAGCCTTTTTGGGCTAATTTTAATTCGATTATCGGCTGTAAGATATAAAGCTCCATTATCAAATCTGGAAATAAAAACCAAGGAAAAGAAAAATAATTTTTAAGATTGTGTTTAAAGTTTATTTTAATAGCATCTTTTTCAATGTCAAAAATTTCTGCTTCCCAAGATAAATTTTTATCGTTATCTTTTAAATAAATATAATTTTTTTTAATATAAAATTTTCTATCTAAGCAAAAACAATCTTTTAAATCTGGTGTAAAATTTCCTATTTTTATAAATATGTCTGGATTAGATATGTTTTTATCTTGGAAATAATGATACCTAAAATTAAGATCTTTTATTAGATAATGCGAAGAACTCTTAATTCTAATTTTTAATAAATTATGTATATTACAATTAATAATCATTTAGCAATAGTTTGATTAAAAAATCTATCAAAAATATCTTTAGTATATTTTGGAGGTATTATAACTTCATAATACTTTAGCCTATCAATATTTTTACTTATTAAATTATTCATATTTTCCCAGAAGTTAGCTACCAGGCTTTTTGGATATACAAAACTATATGCATATTGCATAGCAATTAATTCTGGAGACTCAAACCATATGTTTAAAAATATCTTTTTTACCATCTCTTCTTTTTTAAGATTATCTTTTATCATAAATTCTGGACCTTGAGTTAATACAAAAAATTTATCTATCCTTCCATCTTCTTTGATTGCCTCCTTAAAAATATCTTTTGCCTTAATAGTTGTAAAAAGAGAAATTCTTTTAAGTGTTAAATAATATAATATTTTTTTCCAAAATAGTTCGCAGCGTGTGCGATTAGTAAATTCTATTCCTAATAATTTTTCTACATCATAAGTAAAACGTAAATTAAACGGGACAATAAAACTAAAAATTTTGCCTTCTCCTAGAATTAAGGAATCATCAGAATAATAATCAAAGCCCCTTTTTACTAAATTTATAGCAGTTATAGTTTTCCCGGTTCCACCTCTGGCTGAAAAAACATATCCCTTATCATTAATACCAACTCCAGAGCCGTGTATTAAAGGATATCCTTTAAGAGCTAATTTATAGCGTATTAAAGAATATATGGTCTCGCCAGGAAAAACTATTCGGCCAACCTTGTTACTATTTATCGAAACATTTGTTTTATCCGACTCTAATCCTTTTATTTCTACTTTCCAATGCGCATATTTATACGAATTTTGGTAAAAAATATAATCTTTTTTTATATAATAACGACCATCTACAATAAAACAATTTTTTAGATCGGGTTTAAAATCTCCAATAAAAACAAACAAATCTGGATTGCTAATATCCGAAACTTCATAATACGAAAATGTGTTATTTAAAAACTCATCAAAAATACTTTTTTTTTGACGAGTAATTTGTAATTTTAAAATATTATGAAAATTGTAAAAATGAGAAATCATTATTTTTTAAATAAAAAATACCAGATAAAACAAAGATATTCATAAAAAACACTCCTTGATTGACATTCGTCTTTCCACCACCCATTTATATTAAAACTTTGCAAGTCACATGAAGTAATTATTTTTATATCTTTTGGTAATATTTTTCGAAAAATAAACTTTACTCTTTTTGTATGAACTGGGTAAGTAACTAAAATGATAGATTTTAATCCAAGCTTATCTATAATTTCTTTACACGCCCTGGCATTCTCTAAAGTAGACACAGATTTTTCTTCTAATATTATATTTTTCTCCGGAACTCCTAAAGAAATGGCATATAATTTAGCTAAATTTATACCAGTTTCTTTTTGTAAAGCTAATTCGCCAGAAAGTAACATCTTAGGAGCAAAGCCTTGCTTATATAACTCTGCTGCATAAGCTATTCTTAGGTTTTCATCGCTACCGCTAGGGACAACTATTACATCTGACGGTTCGAGCTTATCATTTATAATCAAATATTTTGCAATTAAGGGTAACCAAAAATTAGAAGTAAATATAATAGATAAAATTATTGTCAAAGAAATTAATAATATTTTTTTCACCCCGTTAGAGATACCCTTTCTTGTATTTATATTTAATAAATTCATATTTATAGAAGCTATATTTTTACCCAATAGCTTTACTCCGATAGACGGTTGCCTTCGGCAACCTATCTCTAACGGGGTTCATTTTGTAGTTCTTTTAATCGGAAATTTTAGATAAATTTTTTCAGCTAAAGTCCTTAATGCAATTCTGGGAACATCCATTAAATAAGGATGAGTAATAATACCTGTTAGGTTTTTAAAAAATCGTAATTTGTGAAATTTTTTAAAAATTTCTACAATTTCTTCTTTACTCATCGTTTCTGAAAGAATAATTGCATCTTCATAATTATTTTCGAAATTAACATCTAATTTAGACCAAGGCATATCTTGCGAAACTAGTCCTCTTTTTAAAGCATAGTCCCAAATAGGAGTTCCCGGATAAGGGGTTAAGACGTAAATATCGGTTAAATTTACGGGAATCTTTTTTATAAAATTGTAAGTTTCTATCATATCTTCTTTAGTTTCTTCGGGGCTACCAATAATAAAAGAACCATTACAGGCTAAACCATGTTTTTTTATAGTCTTAACTGCGTTAAAATTCTGCTCCAAGGCAACTTGAGGTTTTAAAAACTGTAGTGTACGTTTACATCCTGATTCTAAACCCATATTTATGGAACGCACACGCATCTCTTTTAATAACAAAACTGTTTCATCGTTAATAAGATTTGCCCTGCCATTACAAGTAAAATTTATATTATTTAGCTTTTTATCTTTTTTTATTAATGATACTATTTCTTTTAATCTATTCTTATCTGCAATAAATAAGTCATCGTAAAAGCTAATTAATCTAACATTGTATTTATCTACTAATTCCCTAATTTCTCTTACCACATAATCGGCGCTAAAGAATCTTAGTTTATCCCAAAATCTGGTAGAGGCACAAAATACACATTTATAAGGACATCCTCGTGAAGTAAACATATAGGTGTGCCTGTTAATTTTTAAAAGATCCCTTGCCGGCATAGGAATGACATCTATGTTTTTAATTGGTGCTCTTGCAGGGTTAAATTGAATAACATTTGCATCTCTAAATATAATATTTTTTATATCTTTTAAATCTTCGGGTAGAAATTTTTTCTTTTTCAAAAAGATATCCATTAATTCAATAATAACCTCTTCCCCTTCACCTAAAACACCCACATCAAAACAAGGTTTTAAGCTCAATGGCATCATTGTAATATGAATACCACCGACAATTATTGGAATATTGAACTGCTTTGTAAAGTTGGCATATTTTATTGCGGTGTCAAAATTTTGTGTTACAGAACTTATTAAAACTATATCTGGGACAAATTTTTTTATTTCATTTTCAACATCTCTATCAATTATCAAAAATTCAAAAAAATCTCTTCCGAAATGTTTTCTTAATACGCTTACTAAATATGCTAAGCCTAAAGGAGGATGTCGTTGTTCCACTTCAACATGCGGATTAATAGCATTTATTAATAAAATTTTTGTCTTCATATTCTCCTCGAATAAATTTATTTACTTTTGGTTAAATTACGATCTATTTGCCAAATACTAATAGCATTGTTTTTATAAATACATTTTATAAAATCTAATGAAGAAAGCTTTTCCACGAAAGACCTTGGATACCCACCCAGATGCTTTTCTTGCGCATCATCATAAATTTTTGCATTCTTTATTGCTACATAACGTAATTTATTTATTTCAATTATTTTTTTCATATCGTTTTCTGTCCCCCAGAAAAAATATGGCAATAAATAAAAGGCTCCCCATACAGCTATCTTCTCTGTTTCTTCTAAAATTATCGGGCCTGGATACATTATTAATTGTTTATCGGGAATGTTTTCTTTGATATATCTAAATGCCTCTTTTTCTTCCATCGAAATTTGTCTTTTTGAATAAATATAAATACCGCTAGATAGTATTTGCATAATACATAAACCAATGATAATTTTTTTAATAAAATCTTTTTTTATAGATACAAAACCTTGAGAAATAATAATAATTAATAATGGTATGATAGGCATAAGATAACGCACATCGGCCTTTAATTTAAAAAAATAAAGAAAAAATACTATAAAAATAATTCCAGGAACCCAAAGCCATAAATCTTTTTTCTTATAAGTCTTATTTATAAAATAAGACGAAAATATAATCCAGAAACCGATACCAAAATATTTAATAAGATCAATGGGATTAATCAATATTGAATTTTGAATTGCCCTTATATTAAATTTTTTCGATGTAATAGCCTCATTAGTAACCATAATCTTTTTCAATGCCATCTTTTCTATAGTTATATCTTTTACGTATTTTAACGAAGAAGCGATACTTTCTGCTGGTGCAACAAAAAGAGAACCAATATTGTTCTTACGCCAAATTAAATCCCAGATAAAAATTATTATTAGAGGGATAAATAGAAAAAACATAATTTTAAATATTTTTAAAAAATATTTTTTATGTTTAAAAATAATTAATAGCGGAATAGCAGGAATAAAAAAACAGGCATTTCTTTTAGTTAGATACAAAATTCCAAGAGTGATACCTGCTAAAAAATATTTTTCCTTAAAAAATAAAATAAAAAATAAAACCACAAATACAGCTGCCGGTACATCAAGATAAAAAAGCATGCTAAAACTTACAAACATAGGAATTGTTGCAATGACAAAAGAACTAACTAAGCCGATTCGCTCATCATAGAGTAACTTACCTAAAATAAAAGTAAGTAAAATTAACAATGCATAATAAAAACTATGATAAATTTGTGCCGCAATAAATGATATTTTACCTATACACTTCCAAACTAAAGCTAAGCCAAAGTGCCACAACGGCTCATATACATTAAAATAACCAAAACGCCCTTGGCGCTCATAAACAGGATTAACCGCAACCCGCCTGCCTTCTTGATAAATATCTTTTGCAAACCTATAGTGGATTACTTCATCTCCAAAATAAAGATGAGTATTTAGCCCCATTATTAATAACAGACCAGTAAATGCTAAAATGATTAAAAAAAGCTTTTGATAAGTAGACATCTATTTATTAATTTTATCCCTTTTTTTAATAACTCGTGCTGGTACACCCACCACAATAGAGTATGGTGGGATATCTCTCGTTACCACACTCCCTGCACCTATCGCAGATCCCTCTCCAATGGTAACTCCTTTAAGAATCCTAGAGCCTGCACCAATCCAAACATTACTACCAATGGTTACCTTAGCGCAATCAAATCCTGAATCGTAAAATAATAAATCTGGATTATCGAAACGATGATTAAAATCGACAATAAAACATTGTGCTGCAATAATCGAATTCTTTCCAACATGAATTTCATTCTTTGATGATAAAATAGTATATTCTCCAATATAAACATGCTTATCAAGAGTAATTTTTCCGTTATCAGAACTAGCTAAAATAGCTCCTGTTTGTAAAATGCAATTTTCTCCAATAAAAACAGGGGATTGTTTAGTAGAAAAAATTTTTACCCTCTCATAAATTTTTGTACCCCTCCCTAACCTTCCTCCTAATATTTGTACAATTATTTTCCAAAACCAATAACGCAGAAAAAGTAAAAAATTTAATATTAAATTAATCAAGTTATACTCCTTCTTTAAAATTATTTATTGAAATGTTCTTATAAACCATCCTATTAAAGGTGTGTGCATTAATCTCCAAATTATTCCCCAGATAAAAGGCCGCATTTTAGAAATGTCCTTCTCATAAAAACAAGCTGTATATTCTTCCCCTCCAAATTTATCTTTATAAAATTGTAAATTTATCTTATTTTTAGAAGTAAGCATAAAATCGAAATACAATTTTTTATTATTAATAGCATCTAGCATCCCTTCATGTAACAATAAATCGTTGGCTCTTAGATTAAAAAATTTATCTAATGATCCTGCGGCCATGCCATGCGATGCGTTTTGTGAATAGACAACTAATAATCCTGCTATATAAATATCATCTTTTTTGGCAAGCCATGCTTTACCTTGTCCTGTCATTAAAAAATTTTTATAAAAATCAATTAAAATTGATTTACTAAAAGTAGAAAAAGTCTTATTTCTTTTTATTGTTTCACGATTTAATTTATACAAAGTCTCAATTCCCCTGACATCTTTAATCTCTTCTATAACCACCCCGCTATTAATTGATTGCCTAATTGCCTTACGGATACGATTTCGATAAAGCCCATTCCAAAGTTTATCCTTATCTATAGAATCTAATCTAACAATATGCTGGCTTTCTTCTATTTTTTTAAAGCCGGATATATCTTTAAATGATGTTGAATAAGTTTGCATAATACGTATTTTATCAATCTTATCTTTTTTTAATAGAGGTATTAATTGCTCTATAAACTCTTGAATAAAAGTATAATCTCCTACCATGCCGCCGTCAAAAAGACTAGCATATAAAACTCGACAAACTTTCCAATCAAATATAAAACCTACTAATGCTATTTTTATGGTTCCTTCTTTATAATAAGCGTATATTGCCGAATCTGCTTTATAAGCCTGACTAACAACTTTCTGCCATAATGACGTATGGAAAATAGTATGATTTGTACCATTTAAAAACTCCCGCCATTCTGGATTGGCATAATCAACTCTTCTTATTTCAGTAATTTTATTTTCCATATACTCATTTGGTTATTATCAAAAATTAATTCTAGAAAGTCCCATTCTTTTAAATGATTAACAAAAGTTAAAGGATATCCGCCCATATGATGTAATTTAGAATCATCATAAATTCTTGATTTTTTTATAGCGATATAATCTATATTATTTAGTTTTATTATATTAATAATATCTTGATTATTTTTAGGCCAAAATAGGCGGGGATAATTTTGAGTACTACTCCAGACTATCCGCCGATTAGTTGCCTCTAAAAGATTTTCTTCAGGATACATTATCAAAGCATCTTGAGGAATATTTTGCTTAATAAAATTAAATCCTTCTTTAATTCCTTGTGGAACTCTTCTTTGCATATTCACATATAATAATGTTGCGCTAAATTGAATAATGCAAACAGAAAAAAATAATATTTTTAACCATTTCTTGTTTAAAAAATCTTT
>JBFMBJ010000006.1:0-20766 GCA_040755235.1 Candidatus Omnitrophota bacterium | reverse complement strand
TTTTGGGTTACGTAGAAAATCTAATAAAATTAGAAAACGCTGATTGGCATATTGTTATTCCAGCTAGCATCTTACACGATGTAGGAATAAAAAAGGCTGAAAGTAAATATGGCTCATCAGCTGGTAATTTACAAGAAAAAGAAGGTCCAGCTATTGCAAGAGAGATTCTTGTTAAACTAGGATTAAAAAAGCAAGATGTTGAAGAGATATGTGAAATAATCGCTCATCACCATTCCCCCGGAAAAATTAATACACAGAACTTTAAAGTCTTATATGATGCAGATTGGTTAGTAAATTTAAAAGACGAAGTAGATTTATCGGATAAAGAAAAATTAAAAAAAATCATAGGTAGGATTTTTTTAACAAAAACAGGCCAAGAAAAGGCAAAAGAAATTTATTTAAATGAAGACACAACTTACGGAATGAAATGACGTAAGTTGTAAGGCTAAATTTACCTCTACTGTTTCGTTTTACTTTCGTAAAGCGAAACAAAACGTTGGGGGTTTAATTCGCTCATACAATTTACGTTTACTTATCTTCCGTAAATTGTGAGCTCATTAAAAAGGAGGAGAAAAGATGTTTTGTTACCAATGCGAACAAACAGCAGGTGGAAGTGGATGCCTGAAGTCCGGAGTATGCGGGAAAAATGAAGATATTAATAGCCTTCAAGACATTTTACTTTTTGGTTTAAAAGGAATTGCTGCCTATGCATATCATGCTCGTGAATTAGGTTTTAAGGATGAAGAAGTAGATAGTTTTATGCATGAGGCATTATTTAAAACTGTGACTAATGTTAGTTTTGATTTAGGAGATCATCTGAATACAGTTTTAAAATGTGGAGAGATGAATATTAAGGTGATGGAGCTTTTGGATAAGGCACATACCACTAGGTTCGGAAATCCTATTCCTTGCGAAGTTGAAACAGGAACAAAGGCGGGTCCTGGAATTTTGGTAACCGGACATGATTTATTAGATTTGCATGAGCTTCTGAAGCAAACTGAGGGAACGGGTATAAATATTTATACGCATAGTGAAATGTTACCTGCACACGCATATCCAGAATTAAAGAAATTTAAGCATTTAGTTGGAAATTATGGTGGTGCTTGGCAAGAACAGAAAAAAGAATTCCAGCAGTTTAATGGCGCAATTTTAGCAACTACAAACTGCGTTTTGATCCCACCGCAGAATGCGTATTTAGATAGGCTATTTACTGTAGGAATTACAGGTATCCCAGGAGCAACGCATATTGTTGGAAGAAACTTTAAGCAATTAATAGATAAAGCAAAATCTTTACGACCTTTGCCAGAAGTAAAAGGGCAAAAAATAATGACTGGTTTTCATCATACAGCTATTTTAGGCATTGCTGATAAATTAATAGAATTAATAAAAGCTGGAAAGATTAAAAGGTTCTTTTTAATCGGCGGGTGTGATGGGGCAAAACCCGGAAGAAATTATTATACCGAGTTTGCCGAAAGAGTACCTAAGGATTGTATAATTTTAACTCTAGCCTGCGGTAAATATCGTTTTAACAAAATTGATTTCGGAACTGTTGATGGCATCCCTAGACTAATTGATATTGGTCAATGTAATAATGCCTATTCTGCAATACAGGTGGCCGTAGCTTTGTCTAAGGTATTTAATTGCTCAGTTAATGAATTACCTTTAAGTTTTGTACTTTCTTGGTTTGAACAAAAAGCAGTGGCAATATTATTGAGTTTGTTGTATCTTAATATAAAAGGGATTCGCTTAGGCCCAAGCTTACCAGCTTTTGTTTCTAAAAATGTTTTAAATATTTTAATAGAAAAATTTGATATTAAGCCGATAACAAGCCCAGAGAAAGACTTGGAAGCAATATTAAAATGAAAACATAACTTATGGAGCTTAAAGCGAACATAAGTTATAAGTTTAAATTTACCCCGCCCTTTCTTTTTATAGAAAGAGCTAGTGGTAAAATACGATAAAATGAGTAATAAAAAAATAGAATTGAATATCAAAAAGAGAAAGGGCGGGGTTTAATTCCTGCATACAATTTACATTCATTAAGATTCTGTAAATTGTGCAGTCATTAAAAAAGTGAGGGTTATATGAGAGAAAAAGTGGAAGCTGTATTAGATAAGATACGGCCATCACTACAGGCTGATGGTGGTAATGTAGAGTTAATAGATGTAACAGCTGATGGTATAGTAAAAGTTAAGCTGCAAGGTGCTTGTTCAGGGTGCCCAATGAGCCAAATGACCTTAAAAATGGGCATAGAACGCCTGATAAAAAAAGAAGTACCTGAGGTAAAAGAGGTTGTCGCTGTATAAATAATATAGTATAATAACTTCTATTAAGGAGTTATAAATTGGAAGGATTTAGCCGATGATAAAAGCAGCCTCTTTTTGAGAAAATAAGGGGGGTTGCTTTTTATTTTTATATAAGTTTATAAAAAGGGAGGAAAGTGTGCGGATTGAGGAAAAAAAATAATGAGCTTATCATAACAGATTTTAATGAGCTTGAGGCATATAAAGTTGCTTCTAAAATAGAACAAGACGGTATTGAATTTTATCAAGAGTTATCAAAAACTCTAAAGAATAACAAAGTTACGCAAGATAAAATAAGTTTTTTGTTGCAGGAAGAAAAGAAACATCTTAAGTTTTTCCAAGAGCGTTTATTTGAAATTAGAAAAAATATAGAAGATAATTTTGAAGAAGATGATTTATTGAAATATATGGATTATGGTATTTTTAATACTTTTAAAGATATCGCTACTTTAACAAAAAAGATAGATGATATTAAAAAAGCCTTGGGTTTAGGTGTGGCAGTGGAAGAAAAATCTATAAAATTCTATGAAATTTGTAAAAATAATGTAAGTGCACAAAATACAAAAAAAGAAATAGATAAAATTATTGAAGAAGAAAAGAAACACAAAGCATTATTTGAGAGTTTATTAAATCTGGAGATCTGGAAGTGACTGTCGAACCCGGCCATCATCACCATCATAGAATAACTAAGCTTTCTCGTCTAAGAGTAGCTTTATTATTAACTGCTTCTGGCATGTTGATAGAGTTTATCGGAGGATTTTTAGCAAATAGCTTGGCACTTATTTCTGATGCTTGGCATATGGTTACACACTTATTTGCACTATCGACGAGCTATTTTGCTATTACTCTAGCTATGCGTCCAGCAACTAAAAAGCGCACTTATGGTTTTTATCGAGCAGAAATTTTAGCGGCCTTTGTAAATGGGATAGTATTAATTTTTATTTCTGGGTATCTTGTGTATGAAGCAATCCAAAGATTTATGCATCCCGAAAGCATAAAAGTCCAAGAAATGCTTTTAGTTGCCTTTATGGGATTGGTAATTAATGGAGTAAGTACAATCTTACTTGCAAGGATAAGCAGCCATGATTTAAACATAAAGAGCGCATTTTTACATGAGATAGGCGATATGATTTCAAGCGTTGCGGTTGTAGTTGCAGGTATAGTAATTTTTTATACTAAAAACTATATTGTAGATCCATTACTTGCAGTTTTTATTTGCATATTGATAATTATTTGGGCGATAAAATTAATTATCGATTCATCAAATATTTTATTAGAGGCTACCCCAAAACATTTAGATATTGATGAAGTAATTGCTGTATTAAAAAATGAAATTAAGGGAATTTATGAAGTGCATCATGTACATGCTTGGACAATTGCCTCAGGCATGTATTCATTAACTGCCCATATAGTTATAGATGATTGTCATGTAAGTCGAGCCAATGAGCTTTTAGGTAAGATTAATGAATTGGTAAAAGAGAGATTTCACATTGAACATACAAACATTCAATTTGAATGTTTGGTAAAAAAGAGCTAAAAGGGAGAATTCCTATGAAGGCAAAAGTTGATCCCGATATTTGTATCGGTTGCGGACTATGCGTGAATACCTGTCCAGATGTTTTTAAGATGGAAGATGATAAAGCAGTCGCTTATGTAGCAATTGTACCAAACCAAGTTGAAAATAGTTGTAGGCAAGCAGCAGATGAATGCCCGGTAACAGCGATAATTTTAGAATAAAAGTAAAGAGGAAAATTTGTCGAAAGAAGCTGTTTTATATAAAAAGACTGCTAACTTAGAAGTAGAATGTTTTTTATGCAGCCATTTTTGTAGAATTAAAGAAGGAAAATTTGGATTTTGTGGTGTTCGACAGAATATTAAAGGCGTATTGTATACGCACAGCTATGGAAAAGTTATTGCTAAAAATATCGACCCTATCGAAAAAAAACCAATTTTTCATATGCTTCCAGGATCGAGCTCATTTTCTATAGCAACATTGGGGTGTAATTTTAGATGTGGTTTTTGTCAAAATTGGCAGATATCCCAGATTAAAGAAATAGAAGATTTAAATAGAAAGGTATATGACATTAAGCCAGAAGAGATAGTTCGAGAAGCTAAAGAGAGTAATTGTAAAAGTATATCTTACACCTATACTGAGCCAACCATATTTTTTGAATATGCTTTTGATATAGCAAAATTGGCCAAAAAAGAAGGTCTGTATAATATTTTTGTTACCAACGGCTACATGACTAAAGAGGCTTTAGAATTAATTAAGCCTTATTTGGATGCTGCTAATGTGGATTTAAAATTTTTTAATAATGATGGTTATAAGCGAGTTTGCGCAGGTTCGCTAAGACCGGTTTTAGAAACTATTGACTTGATGCATAAATTAAATATTTGGGTTGAGGTAACTACTTTAGTCATTCCAGGGGAAAATGATTCAGCAAAAGAATTAAAAGGCATTGCAGAATTTTTGGTTAGTGTTGGTAAGGAAATCCCTTGGCATGTATCTCGATTTCATCCGGATTATAAATTAACAAATTTATCACCAACACCTTTAGAAAAATTAGAAGAAGCCTATGAAATCGGAAAAATGGCAGGGTTAAAATATGTTTATGTTGGGAATGTTTTAGAAGAAGAGAAGACTTATTGTGCTAGTTGCAGAAAAGATTTAATTGTAAGATCTAGTTTTGGTGTAATAACTAATAATTTAAAAAATGGCAAATGCCCAAAGTGCGGAACTGTCCTTGATGGTTTGGCATTGTGATTTTATTTAAAAGTAAAATGGAAAATTTTAAACTAGTTAAAGAAAAAATATTAAAAGCAAAAGAAATAATCGTTGCCGGACATATTAATCCTGACGGCGATTCTATCGGTTCGCTTTTATCGCTGGGTTTGGGATTAGAAAAATTAGGCAAGCGAGTTTATATGGTTTCTGTTGATGGAGTGCCTAAAAGATACGTTCTTTTGCCGGGAGCAAATCGCATAATAAAAAAGATAGACAAAAGTTGCGATTTAGCTATTGCGGTTGATTGTAGTAATAAAGAAATCTTAGGAAAAACATTTAAGGCCTTTAGAAAAGCAAAAGATATATTAGAAATAGATCACCATGATTTTAGGAGGTCATTTGGTAATATACATTTTATTGATCATAAAGCTGCAGCAGTGGGTGAATTAATTTATGAAATTTTAAAAGAATTAAAAATAGACATTACCAGGGATATTGCACAAAATCTTTTAACCTCAATAGTTGTTGAAACGGATTCCTTTAGCCTGCCAAATGTTCGTTTTCTCACTTTTGAGGTTTGTGCCGAATTAATAAAACAAGGCGTAGATTTTTACAAATTAATAGATATGGTATTTTGGTCAAAAACCAAGGAATCAGCGATATTATCTGGTATTTGTATGACCAGATGCAAATTTCTTAAAAATAATAGAATTGTTTGGTCTATGATTACAAGAAAAGACTTTGATAAAATTGGCGGTAAAGATGAAGATGTTGATCCTGTAGCTGACCAGATGCGTTCTATTAAAGATGTACAAATAGCCGTATTATTTCGTGAAAAAGAAAAAAACTTTTTAAGAGTAAGTTTAAGATCTAAAAATAGAATTAATGTAGCAAGTATCGCGGAAATATTTGGCGGAGGAGGGCATTTTGACGTTGCTGGTTGCCAAATACCCAATAATAAAAATTATATAAATAAGCTTTTAAAATTAACTAAAGATTTATTAGATTAATAAAAAAATAGGGGTAAATCTATGCCTAGAAATATTACTTTTAAAGGTAATCCATCAAGCTTGGTCGGTAGGATTATAAAAATTAACTCATCGGCACCAGATTTTAAAGCTAGTGCGCAAGATTTAAAAGAAATAACTTTATCAAATTTTAAAGAAAAAATAAAAATCATAACCAGTTTTCCTTCACTAGATACGCCAGTTTGTGATTTACAGGTTAAGGAATTTAATAAACGCGCAACTAACTTATCAAGAGATGTAGTAATTATAGGGATTAGTAAAGATTTGCCTTTTGCGCAAAAAAGATTTTGTGAAACTTTTGAAATAAAAAATATTACAGTTGTGTCTGATTATAAAACTTCTAGCTTTGGGATAAATTATGGGCTTCTGATAAAAGAATTAAATATTTTAGCACGTTGTGTAATCATTATTGATAAAAGTGATATTATTCGCTATCTAGAAATAGTCCCAGAGTTAACCCATGCCCCAAATTATGATGAAGCGATTAAGAAATTAGAGGAAGTTATAAAGAATCCAAAATTGACTCTTAAACAAGAATTAGCGAATAAATGCGTTCCTTGTGAAGGAAGCACGCTTCCTCTTCCTAAAGAAACAATAGAAAAATTACTTAGAGAGCTTGGTAATTGGCAGTTAATTGAAGGCAAAAAAATTTCTAAAGAATTTAAATTTAAAGATTTTATAGATGCAAAATATTTCTTAGATCTAATTTCTATTATTTCTGAGGAACAAGGGCATCATCCAATTATGACTTTAAACTATAATAAATTAAAAATCACTCTTACTACTCATGCCGCAGGAGGTTTGACAGAAAATGATTTTATTATGGCGCGAATCATCGATGAAGTAGGAGGAGGGAATGTCTAAAAAAATAGCTTTATTAATCGAAGATAATTATCAGGTTTTAGAAGTGTGGTATCCTTATTTACGCTTACGCGAAGAAGGAATTAAGGTTGTGTTAGTCGGCACAGGTAAAAAACACTATAAAAGTAAGGAAGGTTATCCAGCAGAAGAGGATATTTCTATTACAAAAATAAAAGCAAATGATTTTGATGGCGTAATAATTCCGGGTGGATATGCGCCAGATATTTTACGCAGGTATCCAAAAATAAATAATTTTGTAAAAAATATTTTTGCACAAAAAAAACTCGTTGCAGCTATTTGTCATGGTGGGTGGGTTTTAGTTTCTGCAGGAGTTCTAAAAAATAGGCGAGCAACAAGTTTTTTTGCGATTAAAGATGATTTGATAAATGCTGGAGCAGAATATTTAGATAAAGAGGCAGTTGTAGACAAAAATTTAATTACCTCGCGCAATCCTTACGATTTACCGGCATTTTGTAGAGAGATTATAAAATTTCTAAATGAAGACACAACTTATGGAATGAAATGAACGTAAGTTCTATGTCTGAACTTACCCCTGCTGTTTCGTTTTGCTTTCGCCCGCTGCCCCGACTTGCGTCGGGAGACGCAGGGGCAAGCAAAAGCGAAACAAAACGTTGGGGGTTTAATTCGTAGACGCTTCGCTACAATTTATGTCACAAAGTTCCATAAATTGTCTACTCATTAA
Organism: Candidatus Omnitrophota bacterium; assembly: GCA_040755235.1. GTDB lineage: Bacteria > Omnitrophota > Gorgyraeia > Gygaellales > JBFMBJ01 > JBFMBJ01. The sequence goes on along the minus strand of JBFMBJ010000006.1, from coordinate 13,146 downwards.
AAAAGGAGGGTATGATGGCAGAATTAAAAGATGTATTGCAGAGTGCAGATTGGAAAGCAGAAAAACATGTTCCAGTAATTGAAACTCAAGAAAAGGTAAAAAAGGGAGAGTTTTTTGAAATTAAGCTAACTGTAGGAAAAGAAATTGCACATCCAAACACCACAGAACACCATATTCGTTTTATCGCAATTTATTTTTTGCCAGATCAAGAAAAATTTCCTTATAATATTGCGCGTTGTGATTTTAGCGCTCATGGCGAGTCCGTGCAAGGCCCAAATACAAGTACGATATTTAGCCATTCTGAATTTGTGTGTAAGTTTAAAACTGACAAACCCGGAACAATTTTGGCAATCAGTTATTGTAACATTCATGGACTTTGGCAGAATAGTAAAAGAATAGAGGTAATTTAATTTTTAAAAAATGGATGAATTTTCTTTATTGATAGCAGGTAAGGCCGGAGATGGCATTGATACAGCCGGATTTTTAATAGCCCATATTTTAAATAAATTGGGTTTTCGGTTGTATATATATCGAGATTATCCTTCGATTATAAGAGGAGGTCATACTTTTTCTATAATTCGAGCTTCAAAGGATAGAATTTATACGCATTCAAACAAAATAGATTTTATCCTTGCCTTAAATCAAGATTCTATAGATTTTCATAAAGAAAAGATTAAAAATAAAGGCATAATTATTTTTAATTCTGATTTAGTAAAAGAAGATTCATTGCCTGATGACAAAAAATGTCTGGGGTTTAGTTTAGAAAAAATAGTTAAAGAAGAAAATGTAACTTTGATTATGCGTAATTCTTGTGCTATTGGAATTTTTTGTAAAATTATAGGTATAGAATGGGAAAACTTAGATAGTGTCTTTAGAAAAAATATCTCTAAAGAAATAGATTTAAATTTAAAATTAGCTCGTCGAGGATATGATTTAGCAGAAAATTTAGTTAAAATTAAAGCTATTTCTCAAGAGCCACTTCCTTTAATAAATGGCAGTGAGGCAATTGGTTTAGGTTTGGTAAAAGCAGGGCTTGGAAATTACATTGCCTATCCCATGACGCCTTCGTCTGGACTATTACACTTTTTAGCCGCAAACGCAGATGATTTTGGAATAAAAGTAATTCATCCGGAAAGTGAAATTGCTGTTGTTTTAATGGCCTTGGGATTTTCCTATACAGGCCAAAAAACAGCAGTGGGGACTTCTGGCGGCGGATTTTGTCTGATGACAGAAGGCTTAAGTTTATCTGGCATGGCAGAACTCCCAATAGTTTTTATGGTAGGTCAAAGAACTGGTCCCAGCACAGGGCTTCCTACCTATACTGGGCAGAGTGAATTGCAATTCATTCTTAATGCCGGACACGGAGAATTTAGCCGTTTTGTAATTGCACCCGGCGATGCCGAAGAGGCATATTTTGCAAGCCAACTTGCAATGAATCTTGCTTGGAAATATCAAATACCCGCATTTATTTTAACAGATAAAACTTTAAATGAGGGGATTTATAATTTCGATATAAATATATCTAAGAATTTAATCGAAGAGATGCCGATTATTTGGGATAAGGCAAATCCTTATAAAAGATATTTAGATACAAAAAACGGAATTTCTCCTTTAAGATTTGTACCAGATAAAGATGCAATTATAAAAGTGAATAGTTATGAGCATGATGAATTCGGCATTACTACCGAAGAGGCCAGTATTACAAAATTAATGCAGGAAAAAAGATTACGTAAAGAAAAATATCTCGAAAAAGAACTAGAAAGCTACCAAGCCGTTAAAATCTATGGCAATAAAAAATCTAAAACAGCTATTCTTTGTTGGGGTTCAAATAAAGGAGTTTGTCTTGAAGTAGCAGATAAGTTAGGTTTAAAGGTGATTCAACCGCTTGTGCTTTGGCCATTTCCAGGCAGGCAATTTAAGAATGCCACCAAAGGATTAAAAAAAATAATTTGTATAGAAAATAATGCCACTGGCCAATTAGAAAAATTAATCAAGCTTTACGGCTTTAGTATTCATAAAAAGATAACAAGATACGACGGTAGGCCATTTTCTTTGGATGAATTAGAAGAAAAATTAAAAAAATAATTTAAAAATGACCCAAATTAATTTAGGAACTTACGCACAAAATACCTGGTGCCCAGGTTGTGGAAATTTTGCAATTTTAAATGCCATAAAATCTGTATTTTTAGAATTGAACCAAGAGGGGTTACCTTTAGAAAATATAGTTTTAGTTTCTGGTATTGGTTGCCACGGAAAAATTGTAGATTATATTAATCTAAATAGTTTTTATTCTCTACATGGCAGGGCGATTCCAGTAGCCCAAGCAATAAAAATCGCAAATCCAAATTTAAAAGTAATTTGTTTTTCCGGCGATGGCGATTCTTATGGAGAAGGATTAGAGCATTTAATATTTGCTGCTAAAAGAAATATTGATATAACTTGCATAATTCACAATAATAGGGTTTATGGTTTAACTACCGGTCAATATACACCAACCTCGCCTTTAGGATTTAAGGGACGCTCTACACCATTTGGGACAAAGGAATTACCTTTTAATCCACTGGAACTTATGATATCAAGTGGGGCGAGTTTCTTAGCGCGCGGTACATCACACGGCCTTCTTTTGCTGAAGAAAATTTTTAAAGAGGCAATTTTACATAAAGGCTTTTCTCTTGTAGATATTTTACAGGTTTGTGTCACTTATTTTAATACGTACGAATATTACGAAAAACGAGTTTACGAATTAAAAGATTATAACCCAGAGGATCCAAGTCAAGCATTAAATAAAATTAAAGAATGGGACTACAACCAAGATTGTCCCATTGCCATAGGGACAATTTATAAAAAAGAAAGTCCTAGTTTTGAAGAAAGTTTTCTAAAACCGGATCAAAACCCAGATAGAAATCAAGCAATTAAAAAAATTTTAGAAGAAAATATTTAAATATTGATTAAGATGCCCAACGAATTGGAAGTAAAAATTAAAGAAATAATTCCGCGTACTTACAACGTTAAAAGTTTTCGCCTAGATTTACAAAATCCAAATTTCAAGGCTGGGCAATTTCTTTGTGCAAGATTAAAAGAAGAAGAGGATTGTAAAAGATATTTGTCTATTTCGAGTTCTCCTACAGAAACAAATTATTTAGAATTTACTAAGAAAATTACCGATAGTAAATTTTCTAAAGCATTAAATAATTATAAAATTGGCGATATAATAAAAATTCAATATCCATTGGGTAACTTTATTCTTGATGAGGTATCAAACAAAATAGCCTTTCTTTCCGGAGGAATCGGTATTACTCCTATTAGGAGTATTTGCAAATACGCTTTTGATAAAAAGTTAAATGTAGACATTTTGCTTTTATACGGGAATCGATCTCTCAAAGATATTGTCTTTAAGGAAGATTTTGATATAATAAAAAAAGAATATCCTAATTTTAAAGTTACTCATGTCTTGTGCGAAAGTTGTGCTAATGTAGAAGGCAGAGTTGGCATAATTAATCAAGAGATTATTAAAGAAGAAATTCCAGATTACACAACTAGAAAATTCTACATCTGTGGCCCGCCCGGCATGGTTAGCGCTATGAAAAATATACTAATTAGCGAATTAAGTTTTAAAGAAGATAGTATCGTTACTGAAAATTTTATTGGTTATTAGTAAAAAAGAGGGGAAAGTTATGTCAGCGATAAAAATATTACCGGATATTTATCCCGTTAGAAATTCTAGAGGTTATGGATATAGTTTTATAATTATAAATATTAATAAAAATGTTTCTGTAGCAGGAGGCATATATGGAGATTTCTAACGGGATTTATTGGGTTGGTGCAATAGATTGGAATGTTCGAACTTTTCATGGACATACTTATAGTACAAAAAGAGGCACTACTTATAACGCTTATTTAATTATTGATGAAAAAATCGCGCTTATTGATACTGTTTATACGCCTTTTTCGAAAGAATTAATTGAAAAAATTAAAGAAATAGTTCCTCCTGATAAAATAGATTATATTATTGCAAATCACGTTGAAATTGATCACTCCGGAGCGCTACCAGAAATATTAAAACTTTGTCCAAAAGCAAAAGTTTTCGGTACCCAGAAGTGCAAAGAAGGCCTAGTCAAACATTTTTATGTTGATATGGATTTTGGAGTAGTTAAAACCGGTGATAAGCTAAAATTAGGCAAGCATACTCTTAATTTTATTGAAGCACCGATGATTCATTGGCCGGATAGTATGTTTACTTATTGCCCAGAAGAACAATTACTTTTACCTAATGATGCCTTTGGGCAACATTATGCCACAAGCCAGCGTTTTGATGACGAAGCAGATAGCTGTGCTTTGATGGATGAGGCCGCAAAATATTATGGGAATATTCTTTGGCCCCTAAGCAGTATTATTTTAAAAAAAATCGAAGAAATTAAAAATTTAAACATTCCTATAAAAATGATTGCGCCAAGCCATGGTATTATTTGGCGAAAAGACCCAGCCAAAATTATAGATTCTTATCTTCATTGGGCAAAGAATGAGACGAAGCCAAAAGCAGTAATTGTTTATGAGACGATGTGGGGTGCAACGCAAATGTTAGCACGTAAAATTTCCCAAGGCCTTATTGACAATGGAATAGAGGTCAAGCTCTTTGATATAACTCAGGCAGACCGTACAGAAGTAATCAAAGAAATGCTAGAGGCAAAAGGTTTTGCGATAGGGTCTTCTACGCACGATAATGATATGCTTACAACTATCGCAGGATTTTTAGAATTTCTAAAAGGACTCAAACCCAAAAATAGATTAGGCTGTTGTTTTGGTTCGTATGGCTGGGCAGGTGGTGCTGTAAAAAACATGGAAGATATACTTAAAGAAACAGGTATAGAAATAGTGCTACCATCTGTATCGGTTAAATATGTTCCTGATGAAAATGAGTTAAAGCGTAGTTATGAATTTGGTTGTGATTTCGCTAATAAAATCAAAAACGCTTAATGAAAAACAAAAAATTTTTTATAAATCCGATTTTTATTTTTGGGATAGTTTTTTATTTTCAGCAATTTTCTTTTGCACAAGATTCTTGGGCTGGTCAAAAATCTATAGATAAATCTTTTACCGCAGATGACAATCTTCTATAGATAAATCTTTTACTGCACAAGAAAGTACCCAAGAAGAGATGCAACTTAAGCCTTCATCTAGCCAAATTAATTATAGCCAGGGTTTTATTTCTCTTAAGGAAGGTCAATTCGAACAAGCAATTTCTAAATATACCAAGGCTCTAGAAGCTAATCCAAATGATTTTGATGCTTACTATAATCGAGGCCTCGCTTATTATAATCAAAATAAATTTGATGAAGCAATTTCCGACTTTGATAACGTATTAGAATTAAATCCAAATTTTGCCCTTGCCTATTATAATCGCGGAAAAGCATATTTTGCTAAAGATGATTTTTATCAGGCTATAGATAATTATAATAAAGCTTTAGAACTTAGTCCAGATATGGTTGATGCTTACAAAGATAGGGCAATGGCATATTTTTTAAAAGAAGATTATAATAATAGTTGGAATGATGTTTATAAAATACAGAGCTTAGGATTTAATATCGATTCAAATTTTTTGGAAAAATTAAAAAAAGTATCTGGCAGAGAAAAATAAAAAAGGAGCGATATTTATGCAAAAATATAAATGTAGCGTTTGCGGATATATTTATGATCCGGCTGTGGGTGATGCAACGACAAACATTCCAGCAGGTACGGCTTTTGAAAATTTACCGGCGACCTGGGTTTGTCCAGAGTGTGGTGTAGGAAAAGATAGTTTCCAGAAAATTTGAAGAGAGGAAAGCATGGTTAAAAAAGTTGCAAAGAAAAAGGCAAAAAATAAAAAGGGCTCTAAATATAGTTGTAGTGTTTGTGGCATGATGGTAACCGTAGATAAAGTTTGCGGATGTCTAGATACTTGTGATATAATTTGTTGTGGCGAACAAATGACTAAAAAGAAAAAATAATTTAAAAAGGAGGAATGTAATGGGTAAAAAAGCAAGAGAAATAGTAGGGGTGGATTTAAAAGATCTAATTAAAGACTTAAATAAGGCGTATTGTGATGAGTGGTTTGCCTATTATGCATGGTGGTATATGGCTCAGGCAGTCGAAGGCAAGGGTTATGAAGATATGCAAGAATTTTTAAATAAAATCGCAAAAGACGAATTAGAACACGCTAGCGAATTAGCCGAGCGGATTATTGAATTAGGAGGACTGCCTCCAAATAAACTTACCGATCTTGAAAAAGGCGCAAATGCAGCCTATCCAGGGGTAATGAAAGATCTTTCGGATTATGATGAGATTATAAAACTAGTAACAGAAGCTGAGGCAGGGGCAATTGAGGTTTATGATAAATTAGCAAAAAAGACTTTTGGTAAAGATCATGATACTTATCAATTGGTCACGCATATTTTAGGCGAAGAGATTACTCACGAAGAGATGTTCGAAAATTTAAGAGACTAAGTAACTTAGCGTTATTCAATTAAGCCCCGTTAGAAATAATGGGGCTTTGATTTAATTAAATCTATGAATCCCGTTAGAAATATATAAATCTAGCGGGATAAGATTTATTTTTTCGCTAAAAAAGTAATTTCTAACGGGATGAAAAAAATACCAGAAGAGATAGTAGACTTTTTTTATAACCAGGGTTTTGTAATTACCTCAACGCTCGGGATAGATAAAATACCGCATACCTCTTGTAAAGGGATTGTGGAGATAGACCCAAAAGGTTTAATTTATTTATTAGATCTTTATAGGGGGCAAACCTACGAAAATTTAAAACATCATAAATATTTAAGCATTACCGCAGTAGATGAACATAGATTTAAAGGATATTGCCTTAAGGGCGAGGTTAAATCTATAAGAGAAGAAGATATAACAGATAAGGTTATAGAAGCCTGGGGAAATAGAGTTACTAGTCGTATAACCCAAAGGCTTCTAAAAAATATGCATGGAGAAAAAGGGCACCCGAAACACCCAGAGATTCTTTTACCAAAACCAGAGTTCATGATTGTTATACAAGTAGAAGAAATAGTTGATTTAAAACCACAACACATAAAAGAATAAAAAAGGAGTTTTCATGGATAAAAATGTGAAAGTTTATACAACACCTACATGTCCGTATTGCATTAGGGTAAAACAATTTTTAAAGGATAGTAATATTAGTTTCCAAGATATCGATGTAGCTAATGATCAAGCTGCAGCCCAAGAAATGATCAAAAAATCTGGGCAGATGGGCGTTCCGGTAGTTGATATCGATGGGCAAATTATTGTCGGTTTTGATAAGGAAGAAATAAAAAAAGCCTTGGGTTTATAAAATGCATGATTTGATTATAATTGGTGCAGGTCCAGCCGGCATTACAGCGGCAGTTTATGCTGCGCGTAAAAGAATGAATATTTTAGTTATTACAGGTGACATTGGTGGGCAGGCTGCCATAAGCGGTGACGTGGAAAATTACACTGGATATCAATTTATTACTGGCCCTGAGCTAGCTAATAAATTTGAAGAACATCTGCGCAAATATGAAATTACTTTAAAGGAAAATGAATTAGCCACAGAAATTAAAAAAATAGACGATAAAATTATAGTTAAAACTAACAAAAATGAATATGCATCAAGGACTGCGATTGTTGCCTCGGGTAAGCGTTCTCGAGAATTAAATGTTCTTGGAGATAAGGAATTTAAAAACAAGGGCCTTAGTTATTGTGCTACTTGCGACGGCCCATTATTTACTGGTAAAAATGTAGCAATCATTGGTGGGGGTAATTCAGCTTTAGATGCAGCACTGCAACTGATGCGCATAGCAAAACATATCTATATTATTAATATTAATCCGAACTTAAGTGGCGATGCCATAATGCGTGAGCAGGTTCAAAATAGCAAAATTGTAACTGTTTTAAACAACACACAGATTACTGCAATCGTAGGCGATAAAATGGTTAATAGTATCAAAATTAAGAAGGATAATAAAGAAGAAGTCTTAGCAGTCCAAGGAGTTTTTGTAGAAATTGGCTTAATCCCTAATTCAGATTTCGCTAGTAATATAGAAAAAAATCAATTTGGTGAAATTAAAATAAATTCTTATAACCAGACCAATATTCCTGGTATATTTGCTGCAGGTGATGTTACCGATGTTCCCGAGAAGCAAATTATTATTGCCGCAGGCGAAGGTTCAAAAGCTGCCTTAAATGCCTTTCGTTATTTAGTCCAACACAAATTCCGCGCTTAGCAACCAAACTATATTTATCCAAAAACTATTGACAGAATAGTTTTATCGTGTTAAACTGTTATGAACATATGTTCATAAAGGAGATGTGCTTTGAGACCCAAGAAAACGAGATGGATTAAATGTGCTCCGCAGGAAAGATGCTTTAAGCCTATGTGTAAACCGCTTTCTAAATTAAAATATGTTTATTTGGCACTTGATGAATTTGAAGCAATGCGGCTTGCCTGTTTAGAAGGCCTAAAACAAATTGATGCTGCAAAATTTATGAAGATTTCACGTCCTACGTTTTCAAGGATTTTAACTTCTGCTCAAAATAAAATTGCCGACGGCCTAGTTAATATTAAGGCGATTAAAATAGAAGGTGGATGTTGTAAGATAGAAAGGAGAAAAAATGAACGATAAAAGTGAAGAGAAAAAAATAAAGAAAGGATTTTTCTCTAAAATGATTGAGAAATTCGATAAAAAAATGGAAGAAAAAGCAAAATCCAAATCCTGTTGTTGTAGCGATAAAAATAACCCAAGTAATAAATCATGTTGCAGTTAATTGTAGACTGGTTAACATATTCATTATTCAAATTAAATCCAGCGTTAAAGTGGACACAAGTATTAAATTTTTTTATTTATGATTCAATAAAAATTTTATTATTGCTATTTGTTTTAATTTCAGTTATTGGTTTTTTTAGATCGTATCTAGTTGTAGAAAAAGTAAAACAATGGCTTATCAAAAAAAATATCTTAGCTATTTTTTTAGCTAGTATTTTTGGTGCAGTGACTCCGTTTTGCTCTTGTTCATCGATTCCTATATTTATTAGTTTTCTTAAGGCAGGTGTTCCTTTAGGGGCGATGTTTTCTTTTCTTATCACCTCACCATTGATTAATGAATATCTTGTAATTTTGATGATTGGTTTTTTTGGTTTTAAAATTACTTTACTTTATGTATTAAATGGTATAGCCATAGGAGTTGTTTGTGGATTTATTTTAGGTAAATTGAATTTAGAAAAATATCTTGTAAAAGATTTGATTGTTCAAGATAATCAGGATTGTTCAGGAATAGTATTTAAAGGATTTAAAAACCATTTATCATTTGCAATTGATGAGGCAAAATCAATTATCAAAAAACTTTGGTTTTGGGTATTATTAGGAGTGGCATTGGGAGCGTTAATTCATAATTTTGTACCGCAAGAGCTCATAGAGAACGTAACAAACAAGACTGGGTTATTTAGTGTGCCGCTAGTTACAATTATAGGTGTCCCGATGTATGGAAGCTGTGCGGCAATTGTACCGATTGCCGTGGCTTTATTCCAAAAAGGATTTCCGCTCGGAACTGCATTATCTTTTATGATGGCAGTTGCTGCATTAAGTTTGCCAGAGGCAATTATGTTACGAAGAGCAATGCATTTAAAGTTAATCGCTATATTTTTTGCAATAACTACTATTGCTATTATTCTTACAGGTTACTTATTTAATTTCCTACAAAAACTTTTACTTTAATATAAATTTTAGGGATAAGGGCATAACAAAATTTTTTAATTTTGATTAAATATGCTATAATTAATTCTTAAATGAATACAAAACATTATAAAGAAAAAGAAGAAGAACTTTCCAACGTAGTAATCCATCGCGAAACTCTTACCAAAAATAAAAAATCTCTTTTTGTAATATTTGTTTTAATGCGGCCATGGATTTTTGTTTTTGTATTTCTCTTCATTACTGAAATTTCTCTACGCATTATTATGCCTGGAATAATGATTTCTAATCCGCAAATTAAAAAATGTCAAACATACCACGAATTTTTACAGACCTTAGGCGCAAAACATAATATTAGTCATTTTAAGCTATATTTACAGATAATAGATAAAAAAGATCACAATGCTTTTAAAATTTATTTTTTAGGTGATTCGATTATTTTAGGAAATGCGCCATTTAAAAGAGATATCAAAGAAGAACGCGACGACATAGCTTTGAGTTTGGAAAACGAATTGCAATCTAAATTGCCAGATAAAAATATTAAAGTTTATAATTTGGCAACCTTGGGCGCAGGAGAATATGCTAATTACGAAATGATTCAGGTCTTGGCTAAATTTAAACCAAAATTTATTATAAAAAATGTAAATTTTCGCAATTTTAATGATTTTATAAATAACCCACAAACAGAATCTCGATCTCAAAAGCAAGTAAAAACTACTTTCAATTTAAAAATTCAATTGATTAAGAGCGCTTTTGCGGATGAGATAAATCCAGCCAGGTTTAATTCTCCTAGAAAAGTAGATATTATTATTTCTCTTTGGAATACATTTGCTAGAAGGTCTATAACTCAAATGGCCGGCATAGTAGGTGAAATCACAGAAAATTTTCTATATAAAAATTTTATGTTATACCGCAGTCGTGATTATTTATCTTTTTTAATTTTTAAAGGGCCGAAAAATAAAGAATTAGAAAGTTTAAGTGCAGATTTTAAAGAGAAAGGATCGCTCAAGATAGAACCAATAGATAAAGATATAGTGCATTTGGAAGATAAAACACAATTTTCCCAGATGATTAGATTGCATTATAATTTTCCTAAATTAACCTCTCTTAATCGGCCAATGATTTTTTCGAGTAAAATTGTCGAGTTTCTCTCTACAAGAAAAATTCCAGCATTCTTTTTTATGAGCGCAATTAACCATAAATTAGTAGATGAGTTTATTGAAAATCCAAATATTTTTAAGATGAATATGGGGCTGATAGGTTCTATCTTTAAAGGAGATAATATTTATTATCGCAATTTTAATGAAGTTCTATCAGAAGAGGATTTTAGGGATTCAGATCATCTTGCAACTCGAGGAAATCAAGATTTAGCAAAAATAGTCGCTCTTGAAATTTTACCGATTTTAGAAAAATTACTTCAAGAGAAAAGAGGTAGCGTATGATTTTTAATACGATGACCTTTGGCGTATTTTTGGTATCAGTATTTATATTTTATTGGATTGTTCCCAAGGATTGGAGAAAGATATTTCTTATTTTTGCATCACTAGTTTTTTATCTTTACAATCAGCCCAAATTTTTCTTACTTATTGTATTTTTAAGCTTATTAACATATCTAATAGCTAAAATTATATTTATTATTCGTCAAAATAATAATAAATTTATTTTTTCACAAAAAATATGGTGGTTATTGGGAATAATTATACTCGTTTTTAGCTTATGCTATTTTAAATATGCAAGATTTTTTATAGGTATCCTTAATGACATCTTAAAATTATTTCATCAGACAAAGCAATTACCGCTACCAATGTTACTCGCGCCTTTAGGAATTTCATTTTTTGTTTTTGAGTTTGTTCACTATCTAACCGATCTTTATCACGATAAAATAAAAAAGCATGGGTTAGTTGATTTTAGTTTATTTGCCGTATTTTTTCCGACCTTGGTTTCAGGACCTATTAAAAGATTTCAGCCATTGTTAGAACAAGAAAAAGAAATCAATAATTTCGATTTTATCTACCTTAATGAAGGACTAAGAAGAATAATAATAGGTTTTGCTAAAAAAATTATTATTGCTGACACCATGACTCCCTTTGCTAATCTTTTACTCTCTCCAGACGGTGTTAGTAGAGGAGGTTTTTGGATTGCAACTTATGCCTATGCTATAAAAATTTATTTTGATTTTGCAGGTTATTCTGATATTGCTATTGGTGTAGCCAGGCTTTTTGGGTATCGCGTGCCAGAGAATTTTAATTGGCCATATTTACGCTCAAATATTTCTGATTTCTGGAAGAATTGGCACATGTCATTATCGAGTTGGATTAAGGATTATTTATTTATTCCTTTGGGTGGAAGCAGGCGACCTATGCCACAAGTAGTTTTTAATTTGACTTTAGTCATGGCTTTGTGTGGCTTATGGCATGGCCCAAATTATACATTTGTTGTTTGGGGACTTTGGCATGGTTTGGGTTTAGGGGTGTATCATTTTTATAAAAGTAAAAGAAAAGAAGTGAACTATGTTAGTTGGCCGAAAAGAATAGTTGCAACAGTATTTACCTTTCACTTTGTTTTGATTGGTTGGGTATTTTTTGCATCAAACACTTTATCGGATGCGTTTTTTATTTTATCAAAAATGTTTTTCTTAAGATAGAAAGTAATTATGAATAATTTTTGGAAAGATTTATTAATTGGCTTTGTCTTATATTTACTAATAATGCTTGCTTTGATCTTTTCTGTTGGCGGATCGCCACCGTTTATCTATGTTGTTTTTTAAAAAATACTTGCGCTTTATATTTTCTTTGTTATAATAATTTTATTAAATGCTTTAGAAAGGAGGCAAGATGTTAAGAATTTTAGTTATTATTGGCTTAGTTGGATTATTATTTGGCTGTGGTACAGCTCCTACCCATCCGAAAACAGGCAAAAAAGATCAACCTTGTTATTTTTATCAAGCAGGATCTGGTGCAGCAGTAGAAAAAGCACCAGCTGTTAAAACAAAAATGCCTGCCAAAATGAAATAGTTTTTAATTATAACTTTACCCCCACATTAAAATTTTTGGTGTGGGGGTTTGTATTTCTGAGTATGGATGAATTAAAAGCAAAACAATATTCTATTCGAAAATATCTTTTAAGTTTTGTAGAATTGCTTGAGACGATATTTTTTTTAGTTGTATGTTATTTTTTTGGTTTTTCTTCCGGATTAAAAAATATTTCAGGATTTTTAAATAATTATTATTTGACAGTTTTAGTATATGTTCTTTCTTTAAGTTGTGTCTTTTATATTTTTATGTTGCCTTTAAATTTTTATAGGTCATTTATACTAGAACATCATTTTAATTTATCCAATCAAAATATTGGTAATTGGGCACAAGATCAAGTAAAAAGTTTCATCTTAACTCTTGTTATTTCTTTGATTCTAGTCGGAGCCTTTTATTTTATAGTT
>JBFMBJ010000005.1:0-23021 GCA_040755235.1 Candidatus Omnitrophota bacterium | reverse complement strand
GGTGTCAAGGTACAAAAAATAGCAAGCTTGAGCGATGATATTGCTTTAACTATGAAAGCTCAATCCGTAAGAATTGTTGCTCCTATTCCTGGAAAAGCACGTGTGGGCGTAGAAGTTCCCAATATCCAATCAAGTCTTGTTTATTTAAAAGAAGTATTGGCCACCCCAGAATTTCAAAATACAAAATCAAAATTAACTCTTGCCTTGGGAAAAGATATTGCCGGAAAACCAGTAATTACAGATTTAGCAGATATGCCGCATCTTTTAATTGCCGGCACCACTGGTTCAGGGAAGACCGTTTGTGTAAATTCTTTGATTATGTCTATGCTCTATCGTTCTACCCCAAATGAAATAAAATTTTTAATGATTGACCCTAAGATGGTAGAGATGGCGCCTTTTAATGGTCTGCCGCATTTAATTTGTCCGGTAGTAACAGATTATAAAAAAGTTTCCGCAGCCCTTAATTGGGTAGTTAATGAAATGGAAGAGCGCTACCAGCTTTTAGCTAAGGCAAGCGCCAGGAACATCGAACTCTATAACCAAAAAGAAGAGCCCTTGCCTTATATTATAGTAATTGTTGATGAATTAGCGGATTTAATGGCGGTAGCCGCAAACCATATTGAAAATGCAATTACCAGACTCGCACAACTTTCGCGCGCAGTAGGAATTCATTTAATTTTAGCTACACAGCGTCCATCAGTAGATGTAATCACCGGAGTAATCAAGGCAAATTTTCCAGCCAGAATTTCTTTTAAAGTTTCTTCAAAAGTTGATTCGCGTACAGTTTTAGATGCAAATGGTGCAGATAAGCTTCTTGGTCGAGGAGATTTACTTTTTATGCGGCCGGGTGAATCAAAATTAATTAGGGCCCAGGGAACCTTAGTTCAAGATAGAGAGATAGAAAGGGTAGTATCTTTTATTAAGAAACAGGCAGAGCCGGTTTTTGAAGAAGATATTTTAAAGGAACAACAAAAATCTTTTACACTAGAAGGCGAAAAAGATGAATTATTTAATGAAGCAGTAAGGCTTATCTTAGAAAGCAATCAGGCATCAGTTTCGATACTACAGCGTCGGATGCGTTTGGGATATACGCGGGCAGCGCGTTTAATTGATGCCATGGAACAAGAAAACATAATCGGTCCATTCGAGGGTAGTAAACCAAGGAAAATTTTGGTAGATAAAGAAGCATGGCTTAAGGAGAAGGATAAAGGAGAGACCAATGCAAACATTGGGAGCTAAATTACGCTCAACTCGAGAGTCTAAGGGTATTACTTTAGAAGAAGCACATAAAAAAACAAAGTTATCCGTTAATGTTTTAAGAGCGCTTGAAGAAGATAATTTAAGTAGTTTTAGTCCAATTTATGTGAAGGGATTTTTAAAAATATATGCTAAATTTTTGGGCATTGAGCCGTCTAATTTGCTACAAGAATATAATAAGGTTTTTACAAAACAGCAGAATACCACCGAAGTTAAAAAAGAACAATACGTTCATAATAAAGAGTCTATTTCAATAAAAAAACGATCTTTAGATTTAAGATTAAAACTTTTTCATATTAGTCCAAAAGTTAGAATTTATTTAGTGCGTATTGTCCTAGCTTTTGTTTTAGTATTTTTTATAATTTTGGGAATAAATTTTTTAAAAAATATATTTTCTAAAGTTTCAAAAACATTAACCACTAAAAAGCAAACCGTAGTAAAGATAAAAGAAGAAGCTATTAAAGAAACTGCAAAACCAAAAAGTTCATCTTTGAAATCTACCAATCAGGAAGAGAAAAAGCAAAGTACACATCTTAGGTCAGAAGCATCTTCTTTAGTAAGAATTGGCTTAAAGGCAAGAAAAGATACATGGGTTCAAATCAAAGTAGATGGTAAAAATGTTTTCCAAGGTACTTTACGCAAGGGAAGCGTTGAGAGTTGGCAGGCAAAAAATAAAATTATTTTAAGTGTACATAATGCCAACGATATTGATTTGGATTTCCAAGATAAACAGCTTTATCCTTTAAGTCATAAAAAACAAGCTATGAAAAATATTGTTTTTACTAAAGAAGGCATGTCTACTCAATGATAAATTTCACCAAAAACCACAAAGAAAAAATAGGCTTAATTAGTCTAGGCTGTCCGCGTAATCTTGTGGATTCAGAAAAAATTCTATCTAGCCTCGTAAAAGATGGCTATAAGATTGCTGATCAAATCTCCGGAGCCGATATCAGCATTGTAAATACTTGTGCTTTTATAGAAGATGCCAAGAAAGAATCAATAGACACAATTTTAGATTTGATAGATCTTAAAAAAGATGGGCTCTTAAAAAAAATTATTGTTACGGGATGTCTAGCTAAGCGTTATCAAAAAGAATTACCAGAATCTTTAAAAGAAGTTGATGAAATTTGGCCAGAATTCGATTTTAAAAAATATGATTTAGAGCGTTTATTTCTTACGCCAACTCACTACGCGTACCTAAAAATCGCTGAAGGCTGCGGTAATAATTGTAGTTATTGTATAATCCCTAAAATTAAAGGAAAGCTAAGGAGTTTTGAAAAAAAATCAATAATTAAGGAAACAAAATTACTAGATACAAGAAAAATCTCCGAGTTAAATATCATTGGGCAAGATATCAGTCTTTATGGAAAAGATTTAAAGAATAAAACAAATTTAATAAGTTTACTAAAAGAAATCGATAAAAATATAAAAAATATCCCTTGGGTAAGGTTGCTTTATCTCAATCCACAAAATATCAATGGTGGTTTAATCGATTTTATTAAAGATAATAGGCGTATTTGTAAATATATTGATTTGCCGCTTCAGCATATAAATAATCGCATCTTAAAATTAATGAATAGAAAAATAACAAAAGAAAAGATTTTAAATTTATTAGACAATTTACGCTGGGAAATACCTAATCTTTGTATTCGCACTTCTTTAATTGTGGGTTTTCCCGGAGAAACACAAGAGGAATTTAATGAATTGTTGGATTTTGTACGCGAGCAAAAATTCCAGAGATTAGGTGTTTTTATTTATTCTCAAGAAGAGGGTACCAAGGCTTTTAATTTTAAAAATCAAATAAGTGAATCAGTAAAAAAAGAGCGTTTCAATATTTTAATGTCAGAGCAACAAAAGATTTCTATTAAAATAAATGAAGAAATGCTTAATAAAGAATTAATTGTTTTAATTGACGAAATTGACAAAAATAATAAAAATTTATATCTAGGACGTAGCTATCAAGATGCCCCAGAAGTAGATGGGATTGTTTATGTACGTTCCCTTAGAAAACTCTCATCTGGAGATTTTGTCAAAGTAAAAATTAAAGAGACATTTGAGTATGATCTTATTGGAGATTTAATTGGATGAATTTACCTAATAAAATTACCATTTCGCGGATATTGCTTGCTTTTATATTTATGTTTTTTATTTTTTGCCATGGTTTAGTATTTAAAATTTTGGCCTTAATCATATTTAGTCTAGCAGCCGTATCAGATTATTACGACGGCTTCCTTGCAAAAACAAGAGGGTTGATTAGTGATTTTGGTAAAATTATGGATCCTATCGCCGATAAAATTTTGGTTTTAAGCGCTTTTTTAGCTTTTGTGCAAATGCAATTGGTAGAAGCTTGGATGGTAGTGGTAATTATTTTTAGAGAATTTTTAATCACCAGTCTTAGGCTATATGCTTTAAATCAAGGTAAGGTTCTAGCTGCAAATCGCTCCGGTAAACATAAAACCATATCTCAGATGGTTACCATATTTTTAATTTTAATTTTTATAGTTTTAAAAGAAGTATTGGCACAGTTTAATTTGTGGAAAAACCCATTCGAAATATTTTACTTACGCACTATTTATGTTTTAATGCTAGTAACAGTTTCTTTAACAATTATTTCAGGATTAGCCTATCTTTGGGAAAATAGAAAACTTATTATCAAGGTTTAATTATATGATTGAGCTTATTACAACATTTTTTTATATTGGGTATCTGCCTTTAATGCCCGGAACATGGATTAGTTTAGTGGGAGTATTCTTATATTTAATTTTTGATAAAAACCCAATATATTTTGGGCTGTTAGGCTTATTTATTATTTTAGGATTTTTACTTTGTGGCAAGGCAGAAGAAATCTTTGGCAAAAAAGACCCAAAATTTATTGTGATTGACGATTTAGTAGGTATGATGTTAGTTTTGGGTTTTCTTCCTAAAAGATTTTTTATGTTAGTCATGGGTTTTACTATTTTTCGTATTATTGATGCGGTAAAACCCTACCCCATTAATAGATTAGAAAAATTGGATGGAAGCTTAGGGATAATGCTTGATGATTTAATGGCAGCAGCTTATGCGATTTTAGTGATGGGATTATTTTTAAGACTTATCCGATAGAGCGTTTCATAGACGGGGCCACTTGAGCTAAGCGTACTTTTAAAAAATGTAATTTCTTTAAATACAAAACTTAAGTTTTGTATTTTATTTTTTATAAGTAACTCTTGTAATTTTAAATCTTTTTTAGGATTTTTGATTCTACCTAAAGTAATGTGTGCACTAAAGGGTTTATCTTCTTTAGGAATACCGAGTTTTACAAGGCTTCTATCTAAATCGTGCGCAATTTTTTTTAAAGAACCTGTTTTATCATCAAGGCCTACCCAAAGGATTCTTGCAAAATCAAGTTTTGGAAAAGCACCCAATTCTCTAAGTTGGAGTTCTAGACTCATAAATTTACAAGCCACATCCTCTAAAATTGTTTTTATTCCCTGAGTTTGTTCTTGCGTTATCTCGCCTAAGAATTTTAAAGTAAGATGAATATTCCCAGGTTCAATCCATTTCACATCATCTCTAGATTTTTTTAATAATTCTTGAATACTTTTTAGATATTTTTGGATATCTTCTGGCAGGCTAATTCCAATAAAAGCACGCATTAGATTAGCATTTGTAGAATTTCTAGGGCTTTATTAAGGGATTGTTTTTTTATGGAGATTCGATTTCCTTTAAAGATAAATTTTTTGACAACTATTTTTTTTCTATCAGAATAGGCAATAAAAACTGTGCCAACAGGTTTTTCTTTTGTTCCGCCGCTAGGGCCGGCGATTCCAGTGATACCTAGGCCTATATCAGAAAAACCGATTTTTCGAATATTTTTTGCCATAAAAGAAACTGTTTCTTTGCTTATTACACCATATTTTTGTATAATTTGGGGAGGAATTTTTAAAATTGATATTTTAGCTTGATTTGAATAAGCAACAATTCCTAATTTAAAATATCCTGCTGCACCAGGAATATTGGTGAGGCTATGAGAAACTAATCCTCCGGTACAAGATTCGGCTATGCTTAAGCTCTTTCTTTCTTTAATAAATAAATTTTTAATTAAGAGTTCTTTTTTCATTAAAACTATTATAGAACGAAATAAAGACCTTGACAAGAGGGGATTTTTAGTATAATATAATTTAATCTTCGGGATGAGGTGAAAATCCTCACTGGTAGTAATCCTGATTAAAAATCAGGTAAGCCTACGAGTCCAGACATAATGTCAGGACAGAGCTAGTGAAAATCTAGAGCCAATAGTAAAAGTCTAGATGGAAGAAGAAAAGAAAAATATTTTGTTAATTTTATTATCCCGAAGAATTTTTTCGGGATTTTTTATTTTTTAACGATGAGATAGCCTACGAATTCAATTATGTTTAATACAATTCCAGAAATTTTAGAAGATTTACGGCATGAAAAGATGGTAATCATTGTTGACGATGAAGATCGTGAAAATGAGGGTGATCTTATTATGGCTGCTTCTTTTGTTAAGCCATCAGATATTAATTTTATGGCTAAGGAGGCAAGGGGTTTAATTTGTGTTCCACTTTTAAAAAACCGTATCGATGAGCTTAAGCTTTGGCCTATGACGACTGGTTCTTATTTATCGAAACACAGTGATCCATTTAAAACTAATTGGATGATTTCTGTAGATGCAGCCTCTGGTATTACTACTGGAATTTCTGCTTTTGACCGCGCACATACAATAAGAGTCCTAATTGATCCCAAGGCTAAGCCAGAAGACTTAATTAGGCCGGGGCATCTTTTTCCGTTACAAGCACAAAATGGAGGAGTTTTAGTAAGGGCAGGGCATACCGAGGCATGTTTAGATCTAATGAAACTAGCAAGTCTTTATCCGGCAGGTGTAATTTGTGAAATTATGAATGATGATGGTTCAATGGCTAGGACTCCGCAATTAATAGAATTTGCCAAAAAGCATAATCTTAAAATTGCAACCATTGCAAGCCTTATTGAGTATCGTCGCAAAAAAGAAAAATTAGTTAAGCGCATAGCCGAAACTAAGCTTCCTACCGAATATGGAATTTTTAAATTAATAGTTTATGAATCCATAGTTGATGGTTTACACCATCTGGCTTTAGTGAAGGGAGAAGTTTCTAATAAAATGTTGGTACGTGTACATTCACAATGTTTAACTGGCGATATTTTTCATTCCCAGCGTTGTGATTGTGGAAAACAATTAGAATTTGCTTTGCAGCAAATTAAAAAAGAAAAAAACGGGGTCTTGCTTTATATGAACCAAGAGGGTCGTGGCATAGGTTTAGCAAATAAAATTCGTGCTTATCACTTACAAGACCAAGGACTAGATACTGTAGAGGCGAACAATGCTTTAGGATTTGCTGATGATTTAAGGGATTACGGAATTGGTGCGCAGATTTTAGTAGATTTAGGAATAAATGAAATTAAGCTTTTAACAAATAATCCGCGCAAGATTGTTGGCTTAGAAGGATATGGCCTTAAGGTTCTAGAAAGAGTACCGATTACAATCGAACCTGGGCCTTCGAATAAAAAATATTTAAAAACAAAAAAAGAAAAATTAGGACATATTTTATAAATGAAAACATAACTTACGGAGTGTAAACGGCGTAAGTTATAAGTTTGAATTTACCCTTACTGTTTCGTTTTGCTTTCGCAAAGCGAAGCAGCGGGGGCTCATTAAAGGAGGGAAAATGGTGAAAAATTACGAAGGAAAGCTTTTAGCACAGGGTAAATCTTTTGCGATAGTTATTTCGCGTTTTAATGATTTTGTAACTAAGGAGTTACTTTCTGGCTGCCTTGATACGCTAACTCGTCATGGTGCAGATACAAATAAAATTAGCGTTACTTGGGTTCCGGGTGCTTTTGAAATTCCTATAATTGCTCAAACCTTAGCTAAGAAAAAAGATTTCGATGCAATTATTTGTTTAGGCACAGTTATTCGCGGCGCAACTCCGCACTTTGAATACATAGCAAGCGAAGTAGCAAAAGGTATCGCTAATGTTTCTTTAGCGAATAATATTCCAGTAATTTTTGGAATTATAACTAGTGATACAATTGAGCAGGCAATTGAGCGCGCAGGCACAAAAGATGGTAATAAAGGCAAAGATGCCGCGATGAATGCTATTGAAATGGCAAATTTAACTGAACAAATCAGCAAATAAAATGAAGCCCAGACTTATGGCAGCATTAGCAACATAAGTTTTCAGGTTGAATTTTATCCCGCCTCTTTCTTTTATTTATAGGAAGAGACGGGAGATATAAAAATAGTTTAAAAAAGATGAATATAAAGTTAGAATTAAATATGGAAAGAGAAAGGGCGGGATTTAATTCGCAGACGGCTTCGCCTACAATTTATCTCATTTTATTCCATAAATTGTCTGCTTATTAAAAATGCGTAAACGCACTCAAGCAAGAGAATACGCATTACAGGTTCTTTATCAAATTGATTTAGCTGGTAAAAATCCCAAAGACTGTCTCGAAGATTTTTGGCAAGCACAAGAAGAAACTTGTGATGAAAAAATTAAAGAATTTGCCAGCTTTTTAGTTTGTGGAACATTAGAACGCATATCTGCTATTGATAATTTTATTAAAGAATATACCACTAATTGGCAACTGGAGCGCATGGCTGTTGTAGACAGAAATATTTTACGCATGGCTACTTTTGAATTAGTTTTTGCAAGCGATATCCCACCAAAAGTCTCTATTAACGAAGCCGTGGAATTGGCAAAAAAATATTCAAATCTTGAATCTGGTAAATTCGTTAATGGTATTTTAGATAAAATCAAAGAAAAGAAAAATGCTCTGGGCTGATTTGCATCTGCATAGTAATTATTCTGACGGAAGCTGGTCACCAGAACAGCTTTTAAAAAGAGCTAAAGAAAA
Source organism: Candidatus Omnitrophota bacterium (assembly GCA_040755235.1). Lineage (GTDB taxonomy): Bacteria > Omnitrophota > Gorgyraeia > Gygaellales > JBFMBJ01 > JBFMBJ01. The sequence continues at coordinate 14,867 of JBFMBJ010000005.1, read as the reverse complement.
AAAACTTGATTGTATTTCTTTAGTGGATCATGATTGTGTTGATGGAATTAGTTCTTTGATTGATTTAGCTAAATTAAATGAAATTGAAATTATTCCAGGTGTAGAGCTTACCGCGGAAATTAATGGAATAGAAATGCATATTTTAGGTTATTTCATTGATTGGCAAGATACTTATTTAAAAAATCACCTAGAAAAATTTAAAAAAATACGCTTAGAACGGATTTATCAAATGTGTGAAAAATTGAAAACTTTAGGCATTAATATTAATCCAGAAGAGGTTATCAGTTCTAGCGGCCATGGGACTGTGGGAAGATTGCATTTAGCAAAAATGATGCAGGAAAAAGGTTATGTTTCTACCACTAATGAAGCATTTTATAAATATATCAGTGATCAAGGTCCAGCTTACGTAGGTAAATCTCGGCTTTCACCGGAAGAAGCGGTAAAATTAGTATTAGATGTCAAAGGTCTTCCAGTCTTAGCGCATCCTTATAGCTTAAGAAAAGACGAACTGATTCCAGATTTAGTTAAATTTGGCCTAAAAGGAATTGAGGTTTATTATCCTGAACACACACCTAGCCTTACTAAAAAATACGAAAATATCTGCCAAGATTATAGTCTTTTGATGACTGGTGGATCTGATTGTCATGGTAATTCAAAAGATGAAGTCTTAATCGGTAAAATAAAAATTCCTTACAAATTAGTAGAAAAACTAAAAGAAGCTAAAAGTAAAATGTTTGGTTAAAATGCTCGAAGCTAATTATTTTATAGAAAAGGCTTATAGATTAGCTTTAAAGGCAAAAGGAGAGACTAGTCCTAATCCTTTAGTGGGCGCAGTCATTGTAAAAAATAATAAAATTATTGGTTTTGGTTATCATAAAAAAGCTGGTTTGCCGCATGCAGAAATAAGTGCTTTACGCAAAGCAGGAGTTTTAGCAAAAGGAGCAGATTTATATGTAACTTTGGAGCCGTGTTGTCATTATGGCAAAACTCCTCCTTGTACAGATGCAATAATTAAATCTGGGATAAAAAAAGTATTTATCGGTATGATTGATCCCAATCCTCTAAATCGCGGCAAAGGGATAAAGATATTAAAAAAACATAAAATTATCACGCAAGTTGGATTTTTAGAAAAAGAGCTAAAGAAAATGAACGAGGTTTTTATAAAATATGTCACCAAAAATCTACCTTTTGTAACAGTCAAAGTTGGCCAATCTTTAGACGGAAAAATTGCTACAAAAACTTATCAGTCAAAATGGATTACTTCGAATGAATCGCGTAACTATGCGTATAAATTACGAGATTCTTATGATGCTATTATGGTAGGGATTAATACTGTAATTAAAGACAACCCGTTGTTAAATTCAAAAAGAGCAATAAAAATTGTTGTTGATTCAAGTTTAAAAACTCCAATTAATTCAAGAATTTTCTCAAAAAAATCTCCCAATAAAGTTATCACTGCAACAATTAATAAAAATTATAAGAAGCTTTCAAACAAAGCGGAAATTTTATTAGTAAAAGCAAAAAATAAACAAGTTGATTTAAAGGATTTGATGAAAAAGTTAGCCAAAAAAGAAATTTCTAATATTTTGGTCGAGGGCGGAGGAACTTTGATTGGTTCTTTGTTTGACGAAAAATTAGTAGACAAGGTTTTATTTTTTGTTGCTCCCAAAATAATTGGTGGCAAAAATTCTATTAGTTCGATACAAGGGGAAGGAATAAATAATCTTAAAGAAGCCCCAATTTTAAAAAACATAAATTTTAAAAGAATTGGAAGTGATATTTTAATAGAAGGAAATTTAAATAAATAGATAACTTATATCGCTTAAGCGATATAAGTTATAGCGAAGCGCCTATGAATTACCCCCGCTGTTTCGTTTTGCTTTCGCCCTTAGAAATCGCAAAGCGATTTCAAGGACTTTAGTCCCGGGAATACTTCGTATTTCACGGGGCAAAAGCGAAACAAAACGATGGGGGTAAGTTCGACCAAACAAGTTTTAAACGCTTACGCTACATAACTTGAGGTCTCACTTATGTTTACGGGCATTATTGAGGAAATCGGAATAGTCGAAAATATAAAAAGAATCGGTAATGTAGTTCAAGTTACAATAAGGGCAAAAAAAACTGTCGAAGATATAAAAATTGGAGATAGTGTATCTATTAATGGTGTTTGTTTGACGGTTACAAAAATTAATAAAGATATTTTAAGTTTTGATGTAATGCCCGAAACCATAAAAACAACTAATTTAGGATTATTACATATAAAAGATAAGATTAATTTAGAAAGAGCTTTAAAGTTAGGGGATCGGGTTTCAGGGCATTTTGTTACAGGACACATTGATTGCCTGGGTTTAATTCGTAAGAAGACTTACATAAATAATAATCTTTGTTTTGAAATAGCTATACCTAGTAAATTTTTAAAATATATCCTGCCAAAAGGCTCTATTGCGTTAGACGGAATAAGCCTAACTATTGCTGATAGAAGATCAAATACTTTTAGTGTTTATATCATTCCGCATACCTTAGAGAACACCATTTTAAAGACTAAAGGCTCATCGGATAAAGTCAATTTAGAGTTTGATATTCTTGCCAAAAAAGCCTAATTCTCTCTTATTGCTAAGGAATTGTTTTTTTGTTATACTAATCTGATATATTTTAAGCGGGGCGTGGCTCAGTTTGGCTAGAGCGCAGCGTTCGGGACGCTGAGGTCACAGGTTCAAGTCCTGTCGCCCCGACCATTTAATTATTAAAAAAGAGGTTTTTAAAAGAATGAATCATTTTTTAGGATATTTATTTCTAATTTTAGCGGTAAGCTCATCTATTTTTAATATTTTAATCAATATCCGTTATCAAAGACAAGGCCATGGTTCTTCGGGGATACCTATAATTACAGCTTTTTTAGGAACTTTAGCTGTATTTTTCTTTAGAGGATTTTTATCTACTCCGGGTTGTCCAGAGAATTTATTTTTTAAGGAAACAGGTTTTAGTTCAGGTAGTTATCTATTAATATTTTTTGGAATTTTTATACTTGATATTTTTTTAGGCGCTTATTCAGCTTTGTTAATTCATAGATTATTTAAAATTCAGAAGAAAAGAGATTAAAAAAGGAGGCTTTATGGATAGAAAAGGAACTAAATTTATTGCCATCTATGAGATAATAGGTGGTCTTTTGGGTATGGCAATAGTTTTAATATTGCTTTATAAATTATTTAAAGCCTATGCACAGTTTGATCAAGGGGTATTTCTAGCAACCTTATTGACTTGTATCATCGTTTTAAGTTTGTATATCGTATCGTTTATTGCCGGGATTTTACTTTGGAAAGCTAAGTTATTAGGTAATAAATTATCTCTTTTTATTCAAGCATTACAAATTCCTAATATCAGTCTTTTGGGATTTAGCTATATCTTTGTTTCAGGAATTCAGTTAGCTTTAAATATCAGTAAGGGATTAAGCGAAGACATTAAATTTAATTTATTTTTTTATTTAGGTAGTAAATTCGATATTAATTTATTCTCAAAAGAGAGTACATTTCTTATTGGCGTTAATATTATAGCTTTATTAATATTTATTTATTTGAAAAAAATTAATAAAAATACTGTATAGGTTAATTAGGTAAATGTCGGTTAAGCGTATTGAGGTTTTTTATTCTGGATTGGTACAGGGGGTGGGTTTTAGATTTAGTATAGAACGCCTTGCCTCCAAATCAGGTATTAAAGGCTTCGTGCGTAATCTTTCGGATGGCCGCGTAGAAATAATAGCCGAAGGCAAAGAAGAAGATTTAAAAGTTCTTTTAGATAACATCGATAAAAATTTTAAAAGTTATATTCGCAAGGTAGCTATTTCTTGGTTAGAACCTACAGGTGAATTTAAGGAATTTGGTATTGAATTTTAAAGGTTGGAGGATAAATGCAAAAGAAAAAAAATAAAGATAAAAAATATAAATGTCATATCTGTAAAAGAGATATTGACGAAAAAGTAGCCCTCACACACATTAAAGCAGAAGAATATTTGATAGATTTAATTCGCAAAAATCATCCTGAGTGGAAAGAAGATAAAGCTCTTTGTAAACACTGCATTGATTATTACCGAACATTAATTAAAAAAGCAGAGATTTAATTTTATGCGTTATGGGATATTTTCGGATATCCATTCGAATTTAGAGGCCCTAGAAAAAGTACTAGCGGCATACAAAGACGAAAATATCGATGCGTATTTTTGCCTTGGGGATATTATAGGTTATGCCACTAACCCCAATGAATGTGTTAAAAAAGTCAACGAACTTAATTGCATAACTATCGCAGGAAATCATGAATGGGGCTCTTTAGATAAGTTGGATTTAGATTATTTTAATGAATTAGCTAAAATTGCAATTATTTGGAGTAAATCAAAATTAACATTTGATTGCAAAGATTATTTAGAATCACTACCTTTAATTTACAAAGAAAAAGATTTTATTCTTGTGCATGGTTCTTTAGATTATCCAGAGAGGTTCTATTATATATTTGATGAGAATGATGCAGAGGAGACATTGAATTTGCTGGAAACGAATATTTGTTTTGTCGGACATACTCATAAGCCCGGTTTTTTTACTAAAGATGAAGGAAGGATTAGCTATTCGACAAATTCAAAATTGAAAATAGAAAAATCGAAAAAATATATTGTTAATGTTGGAAGCGTAGGGCAACCGCGCGATAGGGATTCAAGAGCAAGCTTTTGTATCTACGATACTAAAAAACAAGATGTAGAAATTAAAAGAATAGATTACGAAGTTAAAAAAACTTATGATAAAATTATTGATACAGGACTACCTATATTTTTAGCGCAAAGACTTTTAACGGGTAAATAATGGCTACCAAAGATAACATTAAAAAAAGAATAGAAAATCTAAGAGAAAGAATTCGTCATCACGATTATCAATATTATGTATTGGATAATCCAGAGGTTTCCGATAAAGAATATGACGGCTTAATGCATCAGTTAATTAATCTTGAGAAAGATTACCCGCAATTTAAATCTCCGCATTCGCCAACACAGAGAGTTGGTGGTGAAGTCTTAGAAGGGTTTGAAACTGCACGGCATCGAGAAAAAATGTTCTCTCTGGATAATACATATTCTTTTGATGAGTTAGTTGATTGGTCTAGGCGTGTAGAAAAAGGACTATCGAAAGAAAAAATCGAATATGTGGTGGAGTTAAAAATTGATGGCGTGAGCGCAAATTTAACTTACAAAAATGGCTTATTTGTTTTGGGTGCAACTCGTGGCGATGGACAACTCGGAGAAGATGTAACCAACAATCTAAAAACAATTAGAGCGATTCCGCTTCGTTTTATGGATATGAATATACCTCGCTTAATCGAAATTCGCGGCGAAGTATATATGGAGAGAAAAGATTTAGATATTTTAAATAAAATTAGAGAAAAAAATAAAGAAGTATTATTTGCTAATCCCCGCAATGCTGCCGCAGGTTCTCTAAAACTCCTAGATACAAGTATTGTTGCAACACGCAGACTCAATTTTTTTGCACATTCCTTGGGTATGCTTGAAGGTAAAAAAATATCTACACAATGGGAATTCTTAAAACAAATAAAATCTTGGGGCCTGCGTATAAATTCAGAATCTAGGCTTTGCAAAAACTTAGATGAGGTAATTGATTATTGTAAAACTTGGCAGGAAAAAAGAGATAAATTAAGTTATGAAATAGATGGAGTAGTTATTAAAGTAAATTCCCTTGATCAACAACAAAGTCTTGGAGTTACTTTAAAAAGCCCGCGTTGGGCAGTGGCTTATAAATTTCCTGCCCGACAAGCAACGACTAAATTAAAAGATATTATTTTGCAGGTTGGCCGTACAGGAGTGATTACGCCGGTGGCAGATTTAGAGCCGGTAGAGTGCGCGGGGGTTGTAATAACTAGGGCAACTTTGCATAATTTTGATGAGATAGAACGTTTGGGTGTAAAAATTGGAGACCGCGTAATTATAGAGCGAGCAGGTGAAGTAATTCCTAAGATTATAAAGGTAGTTGAATCTGTACGTACCGGAAAAGAAAAACCTTTTAAAATTCCTGCTACTTGCCCTGTCTGTAATGCAAAAATTACTAAAGAGAAGGTTGAAGATGTGGCGTATCGCTGTATGAATCCTAGTTGCCAAGCACAATTAGAAAAAGGTTTAATGCATTTTGCTTCCCGAGAAGCTATAGATATTGAAGGCATGGGGGAGGCGGTAGTAGAGCAATTGGTGAGGAATAAAATGGTTAAGGATTTTTCAGATATTTATTTTTTAAAGAAAGAAGATTTACTAAAATTAGAATTATTTAAAGATAAAAAAGCGCAAAATCTAATTAATGCTATAAATAAGAGTAAGCATCAATCTTTGTCTAGATTAATTTATGCTTTAGGGATTCCACATGTCGGCGAAAAAGCAGCTTTTGTCTTAGCTCAAAAATTTAAAACTTTAGATAATTTAATTCATGCTAAAAAAGAAGATTTCGATGTTATTTATGAAATAGGCCAAGTAATGGCACAATCCATAGAAGATTTCTTTAGGCAAAAAGAAACCATTACCTTGATTAGCAAATTAAAACAAGCTGGCCTGAATATAAAAGAAGAGATGGTTAGAAAAAAAACTTTGGTTTCTGGAAAATCGTTTGTTTTTACTGGAGAGCTAACTGATTTTTCTCGTTTAGAAGCAGAACGGTTAGCGCGGAAGCTCGGTGCAAATGTAAGTTCTTCCGTAACCAAGAATACAGATTTTGTAGTAGCCGGTTTTAACCCGGGTTCAAAATACCAAAAGGCAAAAAAATTAGGAATAAAAATAATTAATGAACAAGAATTTTCCGCCATGATTCGTAGCGGATCCGCTTAGAGTTTTGTGGCGGAAAGGAGATGACTAGATGAAATCCGAAATCCGAAATCCGAAATCCGAAATAAATCCAAAACCGAAATTTTCAAAATCCAAAATATGTTTCGGTCATTTAAACTTTGGTAATTCGAAATTGTTTGGAATTTCGATATTTGATATTCGAATTTTTACTTTAATTTTTATTTTGTCTTTTACTATTCTAACGACTGGTTGTGAATCGTTAGCAAAGAAATTTATCCGTAAGCCCAAAGGTCCGCCAAAAAGAGAAGAGCCAGTGATTGTTCCGCAAACCTATGCGCCAATGCTAGCGGAACAAGCTTATAGGCAATATTTTTTATATTGGAAATCATGGCACGATGAATTGATTAATGCTTTAACCGATTCAGGTAACCAAAAAAAACGAATCGCTTCTATGGAAAGAGTTTTAGAGCACCTAGAAAATATGAGGAATTATTTAAATGAAGAAACACGAGAAAAGTTAGATAAACATATACAAATAGTAAGAGATATGAGCGACCAGATTAAGGATGCCAATATTGATAGGCTTATAATGTTTCGTGTAAAAACAAAATTAGAGAAAGAAAAAATAATCATTGACCGCGAATTTAATTATTCAAAGATAAAAAATAAATTGAAACAATGACGCTTAATAAAATTGTTGTAGGAAATTTAGAAGTAAATTGTTATATTCTATCGACCAAATCAAATAAAGCGATTATAATTGATCCAGGTGAAGATTTCTTTAAAATAGATAATTTTATTAAAAAGAAAAAATTAGAGCCAGTATTTATCATAAATACTCATGGCCATATTGACCATATTGGGGCAGATGAAAATTTTAAATTACCAGTTTACATACATTCTAGAGATGCTGAATGTCTATCGAATGCAGGAAAAAATTTATCTAGTTTTTTAGGTTCTCCGTATAGTTTTAATGCTCAAATCAAATCTGTGGAAGACAAAGATAATATTAAATTAGAAGAATTATCTTTAGAAGTTATACATACACCAGGACATACGCCAGGGGGTATTTGTTTAAAATGTGATGATTTTATTTTTACAGGCGATACTCTGTTTAGAGAAGGAATTGGGCGCACTGACTTTCCCGGAGCCAGTAGCCAAGATTTATTACAATCTATAAATAAAAAATTATTAGTCTTCCCGGATAGAGTAAAAATTTACCCCGGTCACGGTCCGGATTCAACTATTGGTCATGAGAAAAAACATAACCCATTCTTAAGCTAAATTATGCAAGAATTAATAGATGCCTTTTTAAATTATTTAAGTGTGGAAAGAGCCCTTTCAGATAATACTATTATTTCTTACAAGGCAGATTTAGAGCACTATACAAATTTTTTAAAAAAAAATAATATCGATTCCTTATCTAAAGTCACGCGCCAGGGCATTAGGGATTTTATGCTATATCAGAAAGATAATGGTCTTTCTGCCAATTCCATTGCCCGCTCAACGGTAGCTATAAAAGTTTTTCATCGTTTTTTAGTCAGAGAAAGAATTTTGCAACAAGACCCGACAGAATTAATAGATTCACCAAAGCTTTGGAAGCATGTTCCTGATACGCTATCTTTAAAAGAAGTTGAGTTGCTCTTAGAAGGGCCAGATTTGCATAAAGATTTAGGCATAAGAGATAAAGCGATTTTAGAATTAATGTATGCTACTGGCATGCGTGTTTCAGAAGTGGCGGGTTTAAAATTACAAGACCTGAATTTAGAAGTAGGATTCTTGCGTTGTTTGGGAAAAGGCAGGAAAGAACGCATTGTTCCTCTTGGTAAAAAAGCAATTATAGCTATAGAGCGTTATCTGAAATCTACAAGGAATAAACTTATAAAACAAAATTCTACGCCAAATTTATTCACAAATCGCTTTGGTAAAAAAATTTCGCGCCAAGGCCTATGGAAAATTATAAAAAAATATGCCAAAGAAGCAAGAATTAAAAAAGAAATTAAACCACACATCTTAAGACATTCTTTTGCGACACACTTACTTGAAGGCGGGGCAGATTTACGTATCGTGCAGGAATTATTAGGCCATGCGAATATTTCAACTACACAGATTTATACGCATATTAATAAAGATAGATTAAAAATGATTCATCAGAAATTTCACCCCAGGCCATAAAATGCAAAAACATCTTAAAAGGTTACCCAGAGAAATTCTAAATTTATTATTTAACTTGCGAGATTTAGCTAAGCAAATGAATTACAATGTTTTTTTGGTAGGCGGATTTGTACGTGATTTAATGTTAGGGGTAGAAAACTTTGATATTGATATTGTTTTAGAAGGCGATGGGATAGATTTTTCTAGTACCTTAGCAAAAAAATTAAATGCACATTTAATTCAACATAAAAGATTTGGCACTGCTACAGTTAGTTTAACAGGGGATCATCACATAAAAATAGATATTGCAACAGCTAGAAAAGAAACATACCCAAAACCAGCAAGTCTTCCAGAAGTAAGTTTTGGTTCTATCAAAGATGACTTAGCCAGGCGTGATTTTAGCATTAATGCCATGGCCATTGATATATCAAAAGAAAGATTTGGCCAGTTGGTAGATTTTTTTCATGGTAAAAAAGATTTAAAAAATAAAAAAATAAGAATTTTACATGGCTTGAGTTTCATCGATGATCCCACAAGAATTTTACGGGCAATTCGTTTTAAAGAACGATATAAATTTAAATTAGAAAAAAATACTCGAGATCTCTTAATGGTTGCTATTTCAAGGTGTATGTTAAATAAAGTTGAAAAACAACGCCTGAGGGATGAATTAATTTTAATTTTTAAAGAAAAAAATCCAACTACTTGTATTTTAAGAATTGATAATTTTTGCGGCTTAAACTTTATTCATAAAAATTTAAAATTAGATAAAATAACTAAAAATTTACTATACGAAGTTTCTAGAGTAACTGCGTGGTTTGGTAAAAAATTCCCTCAAAAAAGATTGTTAGATACCTGGTTAATGTATCTTATGATTTTAATAAATAAGTTATCTCTAAAAGATATCAATTGGGTAATTGATGAATTTGCTTTTCGTAAAGGAGAAAAAATTAGAATTATTTCTTATAAAAAAATAATCCCCAGATTAATAAATCAATTAAAAAAGAAAGATCTAGCAAATAGTAAGATATATAAATTACTGGAGCCTTTAAGTTACGAAGCAATTTTATTAATTTTAGCTGAAACCAAAAAACCGATGGTAAAAAAACGCATCGCAGATTTTTTTACTCTATATAATGGAGTACATTTATGTGTAGGGGGGCATGAATTAAAAAGTTTAGGAGCAACGCCCGGTCCGCATTTTAAAAAGATTTTGGATAAAGCCCTATGGGCAAAAATCGATAACAAATTAAAGACAAAAGAAGACGAGATAGAATTTTTAAAAGTTCAACTTCTAAAAAATGATAATAGGTGCACTTAGATTAGTTTTACATATTCATGATAGCTTTTCTTTAAAAGAAAAACGTATGGTTTTACGCAGTTTTTTGGTGCGCTTGCAAAATAATTTTAATGTTTCTGTGTGTCAAATTGGTGATCAAGATAAATGGCAAAAAATAACTTTAGCTATTACAACAGTTGGAATTGATAATTGAGCAGTCAATAGTGTTTTATCAAAAGTTATTAATTTTGTAGAGACAATTCATAATTTAACTATCATTAATTACGAAATGGAGATGATCTAAATGGCAAGGAATGAACGCGTGGCCCAAGCTATAAAAGAAGAGATAGGGGATATTTTACAACGTCATATCAGCGACCCGCGCATAGGCTTTGTTACGATTACCCGCGCGGAACTAACACCCGATTTAAAATATGCCAAAATATATTTTAGCGTTTTGGGCAATAATAAAATAGTGCAAGAAGCGCAAAAGGGCATGGAGAGTGCAAAAGGATTTATTCGCAAGTTACTGGGCGAGCGTCTTGATTTACGTTGTGTACCAGAGTTAACTTTTAAATTTGATAAATCGATAGAATATAGTGTTGATATTGCACAAAAAATGGAAAAATTTAGAGAAGAAAATGAACCGCGCCCTTCTTCTGATGCAAGAATTCGAGGCAAGAGAAAGAAGGGAAGAGTAAGATGAGCCTAAAAAATATAATCGAAGTTCTAAAAACAAAAAATAATTTTTTAGTCACCTCGCATATAAACTTAGAAGGCGATGCAATTGGTTCGCAATTAGCGATAGCTAAATTATTGAAAACATTAAATAAAAAAGTAGTTATTGTTGATGAAGATACTTTACCAGAAGAGTATCAATTCTTACCCGAAAGTAATTTAATTTTAACTAATCCAGGAAATTTTAATCCAGAAGTAATTATTTTTGTAGATTGCTCTGGTTTTGATAGGGTAGGAAGAGTGATAGGATTTATACCACAGAATAGAATTATTTTAAACATAGATCACCATATTAGTAATAATAAATTTGGCACTGTTAATTGGATAGATCCCAAAGCCAGTGCATGTGTAGAAATGATTTATAAAATATATAAGGCAATGAAGATACCTCTTAATTATGAGGCAGCATTATATTTATATACAGGATTACTTACTGATACAGGATCTTTTCGTTATTCTAATACCACAAGGTTCTCGCATCTTATGGCAGCAGATTTAATGCGTTTTGATATTCCCTTGACTAAGATTTATCGCTACATTTATGAATCGAACAGGTTTTCAGACATAAAATTTTTAAGTCAAATATTACCTACTTTAAAAAAAGATAAAACTGGAAGGATTGCTTGGTTTATAGCAAAGCGAAAAATTTTAAGAAAAATGAAGACCTCATTTGATATTTCAGAGAATCTCCTAAATGTTGCGCGCTCCATTAAAGGTGTTGATATAGCACTTGTCTTTAAAGAAATGCCGCATAAAAGAATACGGGTGAATTTTCGTTCGCAAAATATAAATCTGGATGTAAACAAACTTGCTCAATATTTTGGCGGCGGGGGACATCCAGGCGCCAGTGGTGCTACCATAAGTGGTAAGTTAAGCGATATAGAAAGAAGAGTTTTAAGAAAGGCAAGAGAAATATTGGTTTAAAAGAAATAATCATGCATATTAAAATAGATGAAAGTTATTTACGGTCTTGGTAATTTAAATAAAAAAATCAAAAATACCTATTTAACTATAGGCATTTTTGATGGCCTGCATTTAGGGCATCAATTTATCATTCAAAAGGCTGTTAAAAAAGCAAAAGTTTTTGGAGGCAAAAGTGTTGTTTTAACTTTTTGGCCCCATCCAGAAAAAGAACCATTAATTCATTCTTTAAGACATCGCATTAATTTAATCAAGAATTTAAAGCCAGATTTTTGTATCATTATTAATTTTACAAAAAAATTTTCTAAAACTACCCCAGAAGATTTTATTAAAAACATTTTAAAAAAAATAGAGATTAAAGAAATTTTCACAGGACCAAGTTTTACTTTTGGTAAAAATGCCTCAGGAGATATTAATTTATTAAAAAAATTAGCTAAGAAATTTAATTTTAAAGCAGGTATAATTAAACCTCTAAAAATTAATCAAGAATTTATTAGTAGCACCCTAATTCGTCGATTAATTCAAAATGGGGATATTAATTTGGCCAGACGATATCTAGGCCGGTCTGTTTCGGTGATGGGACGCGTTGTAAGAGGAGAAAAGCGCGGCAGGCTCCTTGGTTATCCTACGGCAAATGTTAAGAGTGAACATGAGGTTCTGCCAGCTACAGGCATTTATGTAGCAAAAATAATTTTAGATAAAAGCAAATTAAATGGTATTTGCTATATTGGCACAAAGCCAACTTTTAAAAAATACAGAAAACAAAAGATTGAGATTGAAACCCATATTTTTAATTTTAAGAAAAATATTTATAATAAATTTATTGAAATACAGTTTTTAAAGAAAATAAGAAACGACAAAAAATTCCCCGATAAAATAAGCCTCTTAGAGCAAATCCGCATAGATGAACAAAGAGCCAAGAATTTCTTAAAAATCTACCAATAAATTCTTCCTTTAAGCAAGTATTTTAACTACTAAATACCTTTTATATTACTCATTGTTTTTATTAAAGTTAAGAAATTTTTTTGTGCCACAAAAGTCTTTGTGGCATCAATCAAAATTAAACACTGGCTAGTAATTTTTGTCTTGACAAAAGGAATATTGTTATCTATACTTGAATTACAAGTGGAACAAAGTGGTTCAAAGTGGAGGGATTAGATGTTTTACGGTGAATATGTTCATTCCATCGACCGCAAGGGGAGATTAATTATTCCGGCAAAGTTTCGTGAAGTTGCTAAAACCAACTTTATCGAAAAATTTTTTATTACCCGCGGTTTAGATAAATGCCTTTTTATGTTTTCTGAAGAAGAATGGCGTTCTGCAGAACAAAAATTTAAAAATATGGCTTTTACTAAACAGGAAGCGCGTACCTTTAATCGTTTATATTTTTCTGGAGCAGTAGATATTATTTTAGACCGCCAGGGAAGATTTATTATCCCACAATATTTAAAAGATTTTGCTGGTGTTAAGCGCGATGTAATTGTGGTGGGGGTTTCAAATCGTATTGAAATTTGGGCAAAAGAAATTTGGGAAGACTTTTATAAAAAATCTTTGAGTAGTTTTGAAGATATCGCTGAAAAGATAATTGAGATTTAATAATGCAAGTTTTGCATAAACCAGTAATGTGTCAGGAAGTTTTAGGCTACCTGCTGTTACAAGAAGGAGACATAATTTTAGATGCAACTATTGGGTTAGGTGGGCATGCGCGTGAAATCTTGTCAAAAATTACACCGGGCGGAAGACTGATCGGCGTAGATCATGATAAAGATGCTTTGAAAATAGCTTGTGAAAATTTAAAGACTTATATTAATGATATTGAACTTGTTCACGGCGATTTTAGAAATTTAGATAAGATTTTAAAGAAATTAAATTTAAATAAAGTTGATGGCATGCTCTTTGATTTGGGAGTTTCAAGTTTTCAATTAGATAACCCCGAGCGAGGGTTTAGTTTTCAGGTTGATGGGCCTTTAGATATGCGTATGGATAAAACGAATTACATCTCGGCCTACGATTTAGTTAATAATCTTACAGAAAAAGAACTCGCTTTGATTTTGGAAACTTTTGGGCAAGAACGTTTCCATAATCGCATTGCACATTATTTAGTAGAAGAAAGAAAAAATAGTCCGATAGAAACAACGAAAGAATTAAGTCGAATTATTTTAAGAGCTATTGGTAGGCATAGTTATCAAAAAATACATCCGGCAACGCGTAGTTTTCAGGCATTACGCATTGCCGTAAATAGAGAACTAGAAGCACTTAGCGAGGGCTTAGGAAAAAGTATAGACTTCCTAAGAAGTGGTAGCCGTATTTGCGTAATTTCGTTTCATTCTTTAGAAGATAGAATTGTAAAAACAGTTTTTAAAGATTTAGCTAATAAAGGAATTTTAAAAATTATTACTAAGAAACCTGTGCGGGCAAATTTCTCTGAAACTAAAGATAATCCTCGTTCGCGTAGCGCAAAATTGCGCGTAGCAGAAAGGTTATAAATGAAGTTATCCAGATTTGTTTTTTTAGTAGGTATAATTACATGTCTAAGCTTGATTTATTTATATCAAGAAACAGAGACAGTAAAGCTTTCTTATACCGCTAGTAAAAAATCAAATCGCTATCAAGATTTACTTGAACAGAATAAGAATCTTAAGTATAATATAGCTAGATTAAAATCGGTTTCTTCCTTAGGGAATAAAGTCTTAAAAGACAATGCTAATTTTGAAATACCCAAGCCTGCACAATTAGCAGAAATCAAATTAAGAAATAATAAAAAAGTAAAACTTGCAAGCATCCAGAGGAAGCCAAATTTAATTTTGAGTTTTTTTAGTTTAAAGTCTCAAGCAGAGGCTCAAACAATAAAATAGCATTACGTCCACTTATTTTAAGGGGACAAAAACCTTTAAATTACATCAAGTGTACACGAGGATTTATTCCCGCCGCAGTGAGGCGGTATTTTTTGTATTCCTAACT